>NZ_JBTMMT010000040.1:0-61445 GCF_055517075.1 Micromonospora sp. DSM 43699 | reverse complement strand
GGGTTAGGGGGTGGGGGTGGTGTCTACTGCGGTGAGGAGGGTGGGGAGGTCGAATCCGGCCTCGTGGCGGTGATCGTCGACGAACAGGGTGGGAGTGCCGTTCACCCCGCTGCGGATGCCGCCGGTGAAGTCGTGCCGTACCCGGTCGCCGTAGGCGTGCCGGTCGATCTCCGTGCCGATCTCGTCCGGCGGCAGACCCACCTGCTCGACGCCGAGCGACAGGTGCACCGGGTCCAGTTGGTCCTGGTGTTCGTAGAGCCAGTCGTGCATCTCCCAGAACCGGCCCCGGTGGCCCGCCGCCTCGGCCACCTCGGCCGCCTGCTCGGCGTACGGGTGGAGGTTGGTGATCGGGAAGTGCCGGTAGACCAGCCGGACCGTGTCCCGGCGCTGACGTAGCAGTTCCACCAGATTCAGGTACGCCGCCCCGCAGAACGGGCACTGGAAGTCGCCGTACTGCACGATGGTGACCGGTGCGTCGGCCGGCCCGCGGATGTGGTCGATCTCGGTCACCGGCACCCGGAGTCGGGCGGTGACCTGCAACGGGGTGCTCATCGGGTCATCACCTGCCGTTCGGTGCCGAGGCGGTCCAATGCGTCGAGGATGCCGTCGGCCCCCGGGTTCACCTCGGCGGGGGAGAGGTAGCTCCAGGCCACCGTCCCGGCCGGGTCGACCACCACCAGGGCCCGAGCGGCCTGCCCCTGCGGGGTGTACGCCCCGTAGACACGGGTCACCTCGCCCTTGGGCTCGAAATCGGCCAGCAACGGGAACCGGACCCCCTTGGCCTCCGCGAAGGCCCGGTGTGACCAGAGGCTGTCCACGGAGATGCCCAGCACCGCCGCGTCGTACCGCTCGAACTCCGGCATCGCGGCCTGGTACAACGCCATCTGGTCGCCGCAGACCGGGGACCAGTCGGCGGGGTAGAAGGCGAGCACCACCGGCCGACCACGGAACTGGCCGGGTCCGGTCCGTCGCCCGTCCGGGGTGGCCGGCAGGGTGAATTCGGGGGCCGGGCTCCCGGGTTGGATCAGCCCATCGGATCCAGTCATGCCGCCCACCTTCCCGCCGGACCGGGTGAGGGCGGCTCACCCGGCCCGGATGGTCCCGGGCCGTCCGCCGCCGGATCGGATTCGGACCGCCGGATCGGACCCGGTGTCGATATTCGGGCGCGGTCCGGTGTCGACAACGGGATCGGAGTCGGGCAGTCTGACGGACGGCAAAGGACGGGGTGGAGAGATGGACGTCGATCGGATGCGGATCTTCGGCCGCCGGCTGGCGGGTGTGTCGTGGCGGCTGGCCCGGCACGAGTGGACCCTGGCGGCGCTCGCCGCGCTGCTGTTGGCCGTGGCGTTGACCTGGCCGACCCTGCGCGACCCGGCGAGCACCATCCCGCAGGACACCGGTGACCCGACGCTCCAGGCGTGGCAGGTGGCCTGGGGTGGGCACGCACTGCTCACCAACCCGTTCCAGGTCTGGCACTCCAACACGTTCTATCCCGAGCCCTACACCTACGCCTACTCCGACACCCTGCTCGGGTACGCCCCGTTCGGGATGATCGGGGACGGTCCGGTGGCCGCCGTGGTGCGCTACAACCTGCTCTACGTGCTGACCCACGCGCTGGCCCTGTTCGGGGCGTACGCGCTGGCCCGGCAGGTGGGGGCAGGCCGGGCCGGTGCGGCGGTCGCCGGGGTGTCCTTCGCGTACGCCCCGTGGAAGCTCGCCCAGGCCGGGCACCTGCACGTGCTCAGCATCGGCGGGATCGCCCTCGCACTGGCCATGCTGGCCCGGGGGCACGGCTGGTCGCTGCGGCACGGCCACCGACCCGACCGGGTCCGTCCCGGCTGGGTGGTCGCCGGGTGGGCGGTCGCCGCCTGGCAGGTCACCCTCGGCTTCGGCATCGGCCTGCCCTTCGCGTACGTGCTGGGACTGCTCTGCCTCGGCGGCGCGGTGACGTACGGCGTGGTGTGGTGGCGGCGGCGGGTCCGGCCGGCGGTGCCGCGCGGCCTGCTCCTGGCCGACCTGGCCGGCGGGATCGGGTTCGCCGGGGTGACCCTGGCGATGGCCGCGCCGTACTTCGAGGTGGTGGCCCGCAACCCGTCCGGTCGGCGGACGGTGGCCCAGATCGAGATGTTCTCCCCACCGTGGCGGGGCTTCGTCACCGCGCCGCCGGAGTCCTGGCTGTGGGGCGAGCGGCACGAGGCGGCGCGCGCCACCCTCGGTTTCCCCGGTGAGATGACGCTGCTGCCCGGGGTGGTGCTGTTGTCGCTGGCGATGGCCGGGATCTTCTTCTCCGCGTGGCGGCTGCGGCACCGGCTGATGCTGGCCGGTGCGGCGCTGGTCAGCGTGGCGCTCGCGGCGGGCACCACGTTCGGTGGTGACGGCGACCCCGGTTACGTGACGCTTGTCGAGCACGCCCCCGGCTGGGACGGGGTGCGCACCCCGGGCCGGTTGGTGCTGTGGACGACCCTGCTGCTCGGCCTGCTCGCCGCCGGCGCGCTGACGGTACGCGAGCCGGCGACCGGGGCCGAGCGTGACCCGGAACCGGCACCGGGGTCGGGGTCGGGGCCGACCGGGGAACAGGTGGCGGAGCCGGGGCCGACCGGGGAGCCGGCCGTGCCGGTGGAGCCGGCCGTGCCTGCGAGGTCGGCCGTGCCGGAGGAGTCGGCCGTGCCGGTGGAGGTGGGGTCGGCATCGCGGCCGGTGCTGCGGTCGGCGGCGTGGTCCGAGCCGGCGGCAGAGCCGGAGGTGGTCCGGAAGCCGGCCGTGGACCAGGGCGGTAGGCCGTTCCGACTGGCCCGGTTGGCGTTGGTGGTGCCGCTGGTGCTGGTCCTGCTGGAGGGGGTCAACCGCACCCCGCACGTGCCGACGCCGGAGCAGCCGGCCGCGCTGCGCGGGCTGACCGGCCCGGCGTTGGTGCTGCCCAGCGACGGCATCCGGGAGCTGCACGTGATGCTCTGGTCCACTGACGGGTTCCCCAAGGTGGTCAACGGGCTCGCCTCGTTCACCCCGCAGTCCCAGGAGCGGATCCGGGCGGTGAGCATGACCTTCCCGGACGTCACCTCGGTGGCGTACCTGCGGGAGATCGGGGTGCGCACGGTGGTGCTGCTGCCCGGCTGGGCGCCCGGCACCCCGTGGGCGGACGTGGCGGCCCGACCGGTGGACGGGCTGGGGATCAGTCGCGAGATGGTCGGTGAGGACGTCCTCTACCGGCTCTGATGGCCGAGTTAGTTGGGAGCGCTTCCTAATTCGGCGGCGCAGCGGTTACTGTTGAACTCTTCTTCGGCAGCGGGAGCCAAGCGTGCCGGCGGGGAGCCAGGGCAGCTCTTCGCACCCGTCGACGTCCCTCCTGGGGCGTCGCACCCTCACCCTGGCATTCCCGAGAGGAACCGCAGATGCGGAGAAGTCTCGTCGGCGCGGTAACCACCGTGCTGGCCGCCGCCACGGCAGTCGTGGCCGTGCAGTTCACCGTCGCACCGACCATCCCGGCCGCCGCAGCGGCGGCCGACCCGTACAGCTGGAAGAACGTCCGGATCGACGGCGGTGGCTTCGTCCCCGGCATCGTCTTCAATCCGACCGAGAAGAACCTGATCTACGCGCGCACCGACATCGGCGGCGCGTACCGCTGGGAGCAGGCCAGCCAGTCCTGGACGCCGCTGCTCGACTGGGTCGGCGCGGACAAGTGGGGCTACAACGGCGTGGTCAGCCTGGCCACCGACCCGGTGCAGACCAACCGGGTGTACGCGGCCGTCGGCATGTACACAAACGACTGGGACCCGAACAACGGCGCGATCCTGCGCTCGGCCGACAAGGGCGCCACCTGGCAGGCCACCGCGCTGCCGTTCAAGAACGGCGGCAACATGCCCGGCCGGGGCATGGGCGAGCGGCTCGCCGTCGACCCCAACAAGAACAGCGTCCTCTACTACGGCGCCGAGGGCGGCAACGGCCTGTGGCGCAGCACCGACTTCGGGGCCACCTGGGCCAAGGTGGCGAACTTCCCCAACGTCGGCAACTACCGGGCCGACCCCAACGACACCACCGGCTACCAGAGCCAGAACCAGGGTCTGACCTGGGTCACCTTCGACAAGAGCACAGGTACGGCCGGCAACGCCACCCAGACCATCTACGTCGGCGTGGCGGACAAGGCCAACCCGGTGTACCGCTCCACCAACGGCGGCACCACGTGGGAGCGGATCGCCGGCCAGCCCACCGGCTACCTGGCCCACAAGGGCGTGGTCGACCCGGTCGGCGGCTTCCTCTACATCGCCACCAGCGACACCGGCGGCCCGTACGACGGGGGCAAGGGTGACGTATGGAAGTTCAACCGGGCCACCGGCGCGTGGACGCAGATCAGCCCGATCCCGTCGTCAAGCAGCGACGCCTACTTCGGCTACTCCGGGTTGACCATCGACAGGCAGAAGCCGAACACCCTGATGGTCGCCACCCAGATCTCCTGGTGGCCGGACGCGATCTTCTGGCGCAGCACCGACGGCGGGGCGACCTGGACCCGGATCTGGGAGTTCGGCAGCTACCCGGACCGCACCAAGAAATTCAAGATGGACATCAGCTCGGTGCCGTGGCTGACCTTCGGCGCCAACCCGGCCCCGCCCGAGGAGACCCCGAAGCTGGGCTGGATGAACGAGTCGGTGGAGATCGACCCGTTCGACTCGAACCGCTTCATGTACGGCACCGGCGCGACCATCTACGGCAGCACCGACCTCACCAAGTGGGACACCGGCAGCCAGTTCACCATCAAGCCGATGGTGAAGGGGCTGGAGGAGACCGCCGTGCTCGACCTGATCAGCCCGCCCACCGGGGCGCCGCTGATCAGCGGGCTCGGCGACATCGGCGGATTCCGGCACACCGACCTCGACGCGGTGCCGCCGATGCTGTTCACCCAGCCGGTCTTCACCAGCACCACCAGCCTCGACTATGCCGAGTCCACCCCGGCGACGATGGTCCGGGCCGGGAACTTCACCGACGCCGACCGCCCCAACGACAGCCACATCGCGTTCTCCACCGACGGCGGGGCGAACTGGTTCCAGGGCAGCGAGCCGGGCGGGGTCAACAACGGCGGCACGGTCGCCGCCGCCGCCGACGGCAGCCAGTTCGTCTGGGCCCCCGGTGACGCCGGGCAGCAGGTGATCCGCTCGGTCGGGTTCGGCAACTCGTGGACCGCCGCCACCGGCATCCCGGCCAACGCGGTGGTCGAGTCCGACCGGGTCAACAAGAACAAGTTCTACGGCTTCAGCGGCGGGAAGTTCTACGTCAGCAGCAACGGCGGGGCCAGCTTCAACGCCTCCGCCGCCACCGGCCTGCCCGCCACCGGCACCGTCAAGTTCAAGGCGGTACCCGGCAAGGAGGGGGACATCTGGCTGGCCGGCGAGGGTGGGCTGTGGCACTCCACCGACTCCGGGGCCACCTTCACCAAGCTGGCCGGCGTGACGGCGGCGGTGAACGTCGGCTTCGGCAAGGCCGCCCCCGGGCAGACGTACCCGGCGGTGTTCACCTTCGGCACCGTCGACGGCAAGGCCGGTGTCTACCGTTCCGACAACGCCGGCGCGGCCTGGGTGCGGATCAACGACGACCAGCACCAGTACGGCAACGCGGGCGAGGCGCTGACCGGCGACCCGAGGGTCTACGGCCGGGTCTACCTGGGCACCAACGGCCGGGGCATCCTGGTCGCCGACCGGCTCGGCGGCACCCCCACCCCGACCCCGACCACCCCCACCACGCCCCCGCCGACGACCCCTCCGCCCTCCACGCCGCCGCCCACCACGCCCCCGCCCACCACGCCGCCCCCGCCCACCACGCCGCCGCCGACGACCGGTGGGTGCGCGGCGACGTACAAGGTGACCGGGTCGTGGCCCGGTGGCTTCCAGGGTGAGGTGACGGTACGCAACGCCGGCACCAGCGCGATCGCCGGCTGGACGTTGGGCTGGACGTTCGCCAACGGGCAGACGATCAACTCGCTCTGGGGCGGCACCTACACCCAGACCGGAGCGACCGTCTCGGTACGCGACGCCGGGTGGAACGGTGCGCTCGGTGCCGGTGCGACCGCCAGCATCGGCTTCACCGCCAACGTCACCGGCAGCAACACCGTTCCGGCGTTGACCTGCACCAGTCGCTGACGACGTACCCCCACCTGCCCCACCCGCCGGCTCCCCCGATCCTCCGGGGGAGCCGGCGGCATGTTCGCCGTTACGCCCTGTCGCGGCCCTTGATCAACTCGCTTGAGGTGATGTTGCGGTGTCGGGCGCGGGCTCCGCCCTCGCCCTAGCCCTCGCTCCTTCTCCTCGCTCCTGCTCCTGCTCCTGCTCCTGCTCCTGCCCGCGCAACACGGCCCAAGATCGTGCTCGATCCATGTTGTCAACACCGTTGCGTTAGGTGGAACGGCTGTTCGTCAACCGCCGCTGCCTCGCCGATCATGGAGTTGTGGTGGGTGACAGAACGCCCGTAAAGCTCCCAAGGTCGGCACCACCACTCCATGATCGCCAAGCGGGCCCACCCCGCTCCCCGATCGGGCACTTCCTGTCCCGGGTTGACCAGCCGCCCATGGCGTTAACGCAACGGTGTTGTCCGTGTTGTAGTGGCTTCGTGGCTGGGGGATGCCACTACAACATGGATGTTGTGGGGGGCACCAGCGAGGGTGCTCGGGTGGGGAGCGCCAAGCGCGGGTGGGTGTGGTCGCGCGCGGGCCGGGTGGTGGGGTGGGGAACGAGGCAGGCCCCGGTCGACGCCGAGGGGCGTGACCGGGGCCTGCGGGAATGCGTCAGTCGTCCAGGCCGACCGGGGAGTTGGGCCGGTCCACGTCGACGAACTCGATGTCGTCGGCGGCACGGTCACCCCCACTGCCGGCGGCCCGTGCGGCGGTGCCGGCGGCCCAGCCGATCGCTGCACCGACCAGCGCCGCGCTGATCAGCAGGGTCCAGGGCAGGGCCGGACGACGACCGGCGAGCGCGTCGAAGGCGAGCGTCGCCCGACGGCGTGCCTCGTCGGCGGTCGAGCCGACCATGTCGCCGGCGTCGGCCAGGCCCGAGCTGCGGACCGACCTGGCGGCGTCACGAACGCTGTCGCCGGCGGAGTCGACCGCCGAGAGCAGGTGCTGCCAGGCCTGGTCGGCGATCCGCTCGGGCTTGCTGCGGCGCTCCAGAAGGTTGCTGCCATACATCGTGTCCTACCTCCTCGGGTGCCGAAGTCTGCGGCCACTTCGGACTTTTCGTCTCTACGGCGCGGGACGGTCCTCGGACCGGCCGGTGTCCGGCCGGTCATCGAGCGGTGCCGCCTCGTCACCGAGCGGTTCCGCCTTGTCCATCGAGCAGTGCCCCGGCCGGTCGGATCGCAAACCCCGGTTCGGGCAGCGCGTAGAGCCGGTTTCTAGCGGACCATGACGACGGACGTCGCGCGGGCGAAATCGTCACCGTCGTCGTCATCGTCGTCGCCCCCGCCGCCGAAGCCGCAGGCGAGTACGAGAGCGAGCAGCGCGCCGACCCCGGCCAGGCCGAGCAGTCTCTTGATCATGGATCCGTCCCTCCGTCGTGGTGACCCATCTCTCGCCCAGGTTAGGCACCGGCCACAACCTGCACCGCCATGCCGGGCGAGGCTCGCCCGAGCTGCCGGATTCGGCCCGGGGTGGACCCGGACCGCTACTCTGGGACGGTTGGAACGGCCGAGCTGCGCCGTCCGTCGGAAAGAACGGGACCAGCAAAGGTACGGGGAAGGACGGTCCGGTCCGTCCGGATCCGCGAATTGCTCATCCCGAGGGGTGGCGACCGAGGCCATCGGAGGAATACTCTCGGTCGCGGCCCGCGTACTGATGAGGCGCCCGGGGACGGGCGAGTGGAGGTGCTCGCGTGAGCCTGTCGATCGTGAAGTCGGTTCTGCCGGCCGGTGTCATCGAGATCGCCCCGCGGGGCGAGATCGACGTCGACACCGCCTACGAGGTACGTGAGTCGATCGCCGAGGTGCTGGCCAAGGGCCGGCCCGCGCGGATCGAGCTCAACATGCGACTTGTCACCTTCATCGACTCCGTCGGGATCAGCGCGATGGTCGCCGGGTTCCAGACCGCCGAGGTCAGTGGCGTCAAGCTGATCGTCACCGAGCCGAGCCGGTTCGTACACCGGCAGCTCTGGGTCACCGGCCTGCTCGGTCTCTTCGGTGCCCCGGAGCCGTACTTCGCCGGTGCCGCCACCCCCGAGGTGCTGCCGGGCGCCTGACCCGGGCAGCGGGTAGGCCGACCGTCCGCTGCCGGGCGAGCTGGGACGTTGCCAGTCCGTCTCCGGTACGGCACGATCGGGCGACCGACGACGGTCAGGAGGCCCGGTGGTCCGGCGGGAGAGCTTCAGCTACACGGTGCAGGCGCGCTGCTCACAGGCGGATGCGATGGCGCTGCTGAGCGACCTGTCCCGGCAGGAGGAGCTGCATCCCCTGATCGTCCGGGTGCGTCGGCTACCGGCCCGGCCGGGTGCCCTGGCCAGCTATGCGATCACCGACCGGCTGGAGTTGGGGCCGCTGCGATTCCCGGTCACCTACCAGGCCGATGTCCTGCTGGTCGGCGCGGACGAGGTCGTGACGGTGGCCCGGCAGCAGCCCGGCACCACGGTCCGTAACCACACCCGGCTCCGGGTGGAGGGTGACCTGCTGCGCATCGACGTCGAGATCACCCTGGCCGCGCCGGCGCCGTTGTTCGGCTACGCCTTCCGACAGGCCCGCGCCGCCCACCTGGGGCTGGCCAGCCGGCTCGGGGCGGCGCTGGACGGCCGCCCCGGCGATGCGCCGACGGTCGGCTGAGCGGGCCGGCAACCTGCGCCGGCGGTCGGCTGGGCGGGCCGGTGACCTGGGGGCGGCGATCCCAGGGCGGGACAGTTCCGGTGGCCCGCCGTTGCCGACGGGCCACCGGGACAGCTCAGATCATCGACAGGTGCACGTGGTTGGTGTGGTCGCTGGACGGGTCGCCGTTGCCCCCGCTGTACGACTTCCATCCGCTGCTCGGCAGCCAGATCCGCTTGAACCAGATCACGTAGAGCACGCCGAGCCGGTCGGCGTTGCGGATGAAGTACGCGGCCAGGTTGTTGCCGTACGTCCGGTCGCCGCCACTGGCCACCCCGCCGAACCCGTTCTTCTGGGCGGCGAAGTCGCACGCCCGGCCCTTGGGGTGCTCACCGGAACCGCTGGGCCGGTGGCAGGAGACGTACCTGGTGAAACCGGCCGCCTTGGCCTGCTGGAGGGCGTTGAGCGTACGCGGGGTGATGCAGCCGTTGGCCGGGGTCGGGTCGTTGACGCTGCACGACTCGGACGGCCAGGAACCGTCGGAGTTGCGGGCTGCTCCCTTGGCGTTGCTGTTGGACGTGCCGTCCGAGCTGCCGGAGTCCCGGGAGGTGGGGGTCGGCTTGTCGGCGGCGGCCACCGCCAGCGCGCGTTCGGCCTGCTCCTTGCGCTTGCCCATGGTGGCGACCTGCTTGCGCTGTTCGGTGATCTCCCGGCTCACGGCGGCCCGGGTCCGGGTGGCCTGGTCCCGGGTCTCGATCATCGTGCGTAGTTCCTGGTCCTCCCGGGCCGCGACGGTCTCCAGCGCCGCCGCGCGGTCCAGGAAGCCACCCGGGCTGTTGCTGTTGAGCAGGGCGGACATTGGTCCGAGACGGCCGGTGCGGTAGGCCGCGCCGGCGATCTCGCCGACCTTGCCGGTCTGCACGACCAGCTGTGCCTCGATGGACTTGAGCTGGCCGTCCAACTCCTGCTGGCGCTTGGTGGAGCGTTCCAGCGCGGCCTTCGCGTCGACCCAGCCCTTGCTCGCCGCGTCCAGCTGGTCCCGCAGTGCCGGGGTGCCGCCCTCGTCGTCGCCGGGAGCGGCGAGCCGGGTGACGGGCGCGGCGACGGCCGGGGTGAACGGCGCGGACGACACGCCCAGGGCGAGTGCCGTGACGACTGCGGCCAGTAGCCGCGTGGTGGTGCGTACGTGCATGCGAATGTCCTTCCGTCAGCCGCCGACCGGGTTAGCTGACGGGTTCGGGACGGAAGATCCCTACCGCTGACGCGGATGCACCCCAGGAACATGGTTCCCCGGTTCGCCCTGGTGGGCGATTAGGCGGCGGCCACCGCCGGCGCCGGTGGGCGCCGCCTGGCGGAGGCCGGAGCCGAGCCTACCGGTACGCGTGTGACACTTGCCTACCTCGTGACTGAGGGTACGAGAGTGAATACTGCTAAAAGGTTTGAATGGGATAAAAAGCTAATCACCAGTGGGTCGGGCCGCAGGCGCCGGGGGCCGCGCCGGGCTCGATCTGCAGGGTGGCGTGCTCGATGTGGAAATCCTCCCGCAGGGCTTCCCGGGCGGCGGCCAGCACGGTGCCGACCTCGGCGTCGGGGGCCATGGTCAGGTGCGCCGAGGCGACGTCCATCCCGGAGGTGAGCGTCCAGACGTGCAGGTCGTGCACCTCGGCGACGCCGGGTACGGCGGTCAGCCGGTCGTGCACGGCAGTCACCTGGAGGTGTTCCGGGGCGGCCTGCACCAGGATGCGCACCGCCGCCCGCCCGAGTCGCCAGGTGCGGGGCAGGATGAACACGCCGATCGCCACGGCGACCACCGGGTCCGCCCACCACCAGCCGGTGCCGGCGATCAACAGGGCCGCGACGATCACCCCTAGGGAGCCGAGCAGGTCGCCGACCACCTCCAGGTACGCCCCGCGCAGGTTGAGGCTCTCCTTGGCGCCCTCGCGCAGCAGGCCGAACGCGACGAGGTTGGCCAGCAGGCCGAGCACCGCCACCACCAGCATCGGGCCGGCCAGCACCTCGGCCGGTTCGCCGAACCGGCGTACCGCCTCGATCAGTACATAGACGGCGACGCCGCTGAGCAGGACGGCGTTGGCCAGCGCGGCGAGCACCTCCAACCGGTAGAGCCCGAAGGTGCGCTGCGGATCCCGCTCGGCCCGCCGGGTGGCGGTGATCGCCGCCAGCGCCATCCCGATGCCGAGCACGTCGGTGAACATGTGCCCGGCGTCGGAGAGCAGCGCCAGTGAGCCGGTGCCGAAGGCGGCCACCGCCTCCACCAGCATGAGCACGGTGAGCAGCCCGAACGCCGCCCAGAGCCGGCCGCGGTGCCGGTGTGCGGCGTTGCTGATCGTCGCGCTGTGGTCATGACCTGCGCCCACGTCCACACCTTCCGTCGCCGCCGCGAACCCGATCCAATCTATGCTCACATCGCTATGTGTGCAAGTGACAGCCCGGCAGCCGGCCAGGTGGGGGCCAGGCGTGGGCGGCCCGGGCCGGGCCGGTCGCGGACAGGGCGGGCCGGTCCCGGGCCGCGTCGAGAGGTCGGGACCGGCTGCCGGCGGGTCAGCCCGTGGATCAGCCCGTCGGCTCGACGGTGGTGAGGCGCTGGGTGGCCCGGGAAAGTGCCACGTAGAGCGTCCGTACCCCGGAGCCCGGATCGGCCCGGATCTCGCCGGGGCAGACCAGCACCACCCCGTCGTACTCCATGCCCTTGGCCTGGAGACTGTTCACCACCTGGAGCCGCGCCCCGCCCCGGTCGCCCAACCAGCCGGCGACCTCGTCCCGGCGGGGCACCGGCGTGATCACGCCGACCGTCCCCGCCACCTCGGCGAGCAACGCGTCCACCGCGTCGAGCGTCGCCGGGGCCAGCTCCGTCGCCGGGACGTTCAGCGCCACCGGGTCCACCCCGGTGGACCGCACCGCGCTCGGCAGCTCCAGGTCGGGGTAGAGCCGGCGGATCTCCGCCGCCGCCACCGCGAAGATCTCCGCGGAGTTGCGGTAGTTGGTGGAGAGCGTGAACCGGTGCCGACGGCGCCGGCCCAGCGCCTGGTCCCGGGCCCGGTCCAGCTCCTCCTGGTCGCCCGTCCAGGCGGTCTGCGCCGGGTCGCCCACCACCGTCCAGGAGGCGAGCCGACCGCGCCGGCCGACCATCCGCCACTGCATCGGCGAGACGTCCTGCGACTCGTCGACCACCACGTGCGCGTAGTCGCGGTAGTCCTCCGGTCGCTCCCGGTCCGCTGCCCGGGCGGCGCGTTGCCGTTCACCGAAGGTGCTCAGCTCCCGCACCCCGCCGGCCAGCTGGAACGGATCCCGGTTGGCCTTCCTCGGGCGTACCGGCTTGCCCAGCAGGGCGTCCAGCTCGTCGAGGAGGGCGACGTCGGCCACCGTCAACCCCTCGGTGTCCAACGACCGGTACGCCCTCACCAGCAACGCGATCTCCGCCCGGGAGAGGATGCCTGTCGCGTACCGGTGCAGTCGATCCGGGTGGGCCAGCCAACCCAGCACGTGCCGGGGATGCAACCGGGGCCACCACGCCTTGAGGAACTCCCGGAACTCCGGCCGGTCGATGATCTCGTCCTCGAAGGCGCGTTGCTCGGGCAGGCCGGTGACGGCCAGCCGGCGGGCCTGCGTGTACAGCGCGGCGAGTACCCCGTCGAAGCCGGCGCGGCGCACCTCGTTACGGCGGGCGCCCCGGTGCAACGCCCGGTCCCGGATGCGGTCCAGCTCCTGCCGTTCCAACCGCAGCAACGCACCCCGGTAGAGCAGGCGCAGCTGCTGAGGGCTGTCCGGCACCGCGTCCCGGGCCGCCCGTTCCAGCACCCGCCGCATCCGCAGCGAACCCTTCACCGCCGCCACCTCGGGCTCGTCGGTACGGGTCGACGACATCCCGGGGAACAGCGAACCCAGGGAGTGCAGGGTGGCGGTCTCCTCGCCCAACGAGGGCAGCACCGAGGCGATGTACTCCACGAAGACCGCCGACGGACCCACCACCAGGATGCCGCCGCCGGCGTACCGGCTGCGGTCGGCATAGAGCAGGTACGCCGCCCGGTGCAGGGCCACCGCCGTCTTCCCGGTGCCCGGCCCACCCGAGACGATCGTGACACCCGCCGCGGGGGAGCGGATCACCTCGTCCTGCTCCCGCTGGATGGTGGCGATGATGTCCCGCATGCCCCGCCCGGTCGCCCTGGACAGGGTGGCCAGCAACGCCCCGTCGCCGACCACCGGCATGTCCGGCGGCGCGGCCTCCGGGTCGAGCAGTTCGTCCTCGATCCGGGTGACCTTCTCCGCCGACGAGCTGATGGTGCGCCGCCGCACCACCCCCAGCGGGTCGGCCGGGGTGGCCCGGTAGAAGGCGGCGGCGGCCGGAGCACGCCAGTCGACCACAAGCGTCTCGGCGTTCTCCCCGCGCACCCCGAGCCGGCCGACGTGCAGCACCTGCCGGTCCCGCAGATCCAGCCGGCCGAAGACCAGCCCCTCGTGTTCCGCGTCCAACATGTGCCGGCGCTGGGCGGCGTGGAAGACCATGGCGTCCCGCTCCACCAGTGCGCCGAAGTTGCCGACCCGGGCCAGCCGGTAACCGTCCCGCTCGGCGCGGACTGCCGCGCGGCGCAGTTCGGCGAGCCGGGCGTACACCCGGTCGAGATGCCGTTGCTCGGCGGCGATCTCCTGTTCCAGGGTGATCTGGTCGGTCAACGTACGGGCTCCTGTGCGACGGCGACGCCGGGCACGGGTGCGTGCCAGGCGGAATGAGGGTACGGGCAGCCGCCCGCCCGCGTCGGGCCGATACCCGCCCCGCGACCTCCGCCACCCCTGGCGACCTCCACGCCTCGCCGGTCGAGCGACCTCCGCACCTCGTCCGGTCCGGCCAGGTTGCTCGGTCGACCGGCCGGCGGCGTCGGTGCCGGCGGGATGCCTGAGCGCGTCGGTTGGGCGATCGGGGCGGACCGGTGTGCCGCCGGCGGGGCGGCTCAGCCCGCCGGTTGGGGGACCGGGGCGGACCGCCTCGGCGTGCGGGCGGCGCGGCGCGGGCGGGGCGGTCGGCCGGCGCGGAGGTGACCGAGCACCCGGTGGAGCACCCCGGCGAGGGCGGCGTTCACCTCGTCCGGGCGCTCCATCATCAGCATGTGCCCGGCCCCCGGGCAGACCGTCAGCTCGGTGGCCGGCAGCGCCGCCGCTATCGACTCCGCGCACGGCGGTGGGGTGAGCCGGTCCCGGTCGCCGACCAACGCCGCCGCCGGCAGGTGCGCCAACGCGGCCAGGGTGTCGAGTCGGTGCTGGGCACCGATCGAGGCGCGGAAACCGCCGATCGAGCGCAGCGACGCGCGGGCCACCGCCGAGGTGACCAGGCGGATGTCCGAGGCGGAGCAGTGGTCGCCGAAGAGCATCCACCGGATGCTCGGGGCCAGGGCGCGCAGCAGCGCTCGGGGCGGCCGCCAGGCGCCGCACCGGGCCAGCACCCCCGCGCCGGTGGTCTCGGCGATCCGGATCAACCGGGCGATCCGCGGCGACAGGCCGTACGCGGTGTGGGTGTGTCCCTCGGCGGTGGTGGAGACGAAGACCAGGCCGGCCGTCCGGGCGGCGAAGTGGGCCGGGTGCCGGTGGGCGTACTCCATCACCGTCATCCCGCCCATCGAGTGGCCGACGAGCACCACCGGCCCGGTCGGGGCCACCTCGTCCACCACTGCCGCCAGGTCGTCGCCGAGCTGGGCCAGGGTCGCCGTACGCAGCGCCATGCAGCTCGACCGGCCGTGCCCGCGTGCGTCGTACGTGACCACCCGGACCCGGTCGCCGGACCGGCTCCGTAGGTCGGCGAGCTGCCTGTGCCAGGCCCGGCCGTCCAGCGTCCAGCCGTGCAGCAGGATCACGGTGACCTCGGCGTCGGCCGGGCCACTCACCTCGACGTGCAGTCGTACCTCGTCGGGCAGCCGCAACTCCCGCTGATCCGGCATCGCCACCTCCCCAGCCACCCGGTACCCATTCACCGGCGTCATCCGGCTACCCGAGCCGGGTCCGCGCCAATCGTGCTGGTGGGAAGAATCCCGACCCGGCTGCGCAGGCTCGGCGCGGCGACCAGTCTGGGGGCATGCCGACTTCGCCTGCCGGAGCTGCCCGGACACCCCGGGCGGCGTTGGCCGAGTTGCTCGCCGGCAACCGGCGCTTCGTCAGCGGCCGTCCCGTCCACGGGCACGACATCACCGCCGCCGCGGCCGTGGCCTCCGGCGACCAGCAGCCGTACGCGGTGCTGCTCGGCTGCATCGACTCGCGGGTGCCGCTGGAGGCGATCTTCGACCAGACCTTCGGCTCGATCTGCGTCATCCGCACCGGGGCACACGTGCTGGACCGGGCCGTCCGGGGCTCGATCGAGTACGTGGTGGACCAGCTCGGCGTGACGTTGGTGATGGTGCTCGGGCACGAGCGGTGCGGGGCGGTCGCCTCGACGGTGGAGAGCCTGCGCACGGGACGGCGACCCGGTGGGGACCTGGACTACGTCGTCGACCGGATCGCCCCGGCGGTGACCGAGGTGGGTCTGCACGACCCGGCCGTCCACTCGCTGGCGGCACGTCGGCACGTACGACGAACGGTGCGAACGCTGCGCACCGAGGCACTGCTGTCCGGCCCGGTCGTACAGGGTGCCGTGGACGTCGTCGGCGCCCTGTACGACCTGGACACCGGCGAGGTCACCCTGCTCGCCCCCTGACCATCACCACCCACCTGACCCACCCCACCCCACCGCTCTGCTCTGCCGCCACCGACGCGCCGCTGGCGAACCGCGTTGAGGCCGGACCCTTCATGCTCGCGCTGGATCCATGAAGTAGTCCCCTCCACCCGGCCGGATGCCACTACTTCATGGATCCAGCGCGAGCATGGGGGCAGGGAGGGCGGAGACGGAGCGCAGAAGAGGATGGGCAGGGGTGTCGGGCACCCATCCCGGGAAGGGGAACCCCTCTCCTGCGTGGCCGCGCTCATCCGGACCCGCCCCGAGGGGCGGGGCCACGTGGCACCCGACCCGGGAATGAGGAAACCGCCCGCCGGGGTGACCCGACGGGCGGTTCCAGGTGAGGCTGGGGAGTGCTCAGCCCTCGAAGACGCCTGCCTCGACGAGGCGCTTCTCGGTCTTGTCCCAGCCGTCGCCCGGGTGGGCGGCGGCGAGGTTGTTGATCTCGGCGCGGATCTTGGCGGCGTGGCCGGCGGTGGCCAGCACCCGGATCTCCTCGACGAAGGCGTCGGAGTCGGTACGCAGGTGCGCGGTCTTGCCGTTGGTCAGGTTCCGCACGTAGGCGTGCTTGCCGCCGTTGAGCGGGATGAGGTACTTGAACTCGCCCAGCACGCTGAGGGCGCCACCCTGGCCAGCCTGGCCGGCCCGGACTGACGCGCGCGCGGTCTTAGAGGTGTTGCTCGCCACGGAGATGCTCCTTGCAAGACGTACGGGAGGACGGGAACGTCCGGGGGCTGTAGCGGGTGACGCCCGGGTGAGCCTCGGCCCGCGAAGTTGTGCGACGGCGCAGAACCGCCCAGAGAAATATACACGACCACGATGCCTGGCAGCTCACCGTGCCCGTCGGAGTGCACAACCGAGGTCACCGGTCCGGGTATTTCCCGGCGGCGAATTTTCCGATTCTCTGGCGCACCATCCGTCACAGCAGTCATCATGTGTGGCAACAGCCACTCGGGTGGTCGAGGTCGTAGGGGAAGACGCACCTCGCTCTCCGGGAGGTCACCGTGCCAACGCGTGGCGTCGTATACGTCCACTCGACCCCGCTCGCCGTGTGCTCGCACGTCGAGTGGGCGATCGCGCGCGTCCTCGCCGCGCCGGTCAACCTGCACTGGACGGCCCAGCCCGTCGATCCCGGCGCCCGTCGGGCCGAGTGCGGATGGACCGGTCGGCCGGGGACGGGTGCCGAGCTGGCTGCTGCCCTGAGGCAGTGGCCCATGATCCGTTTCGAGGTGACCGAGGAACCCAGCGCGGGCGCGGACGGTGAACGTTTCATGCACGTTCCGGGCCGTGGCCTGTTCCGGGCCGCGGTGGGCGCGGCCGGCGACATCCAGCTCGGCGAGGACCGGCTGCGCAGCATCATGGCCTCGGTACGCCCCGAGGCGCTGGCACACGCCCTTGACAAGGCGATGGGCACCGCCTGGGACGCGGAGTTGGAGCCCTACCGGTATGCCGGCGACGGCGCACCGGTGACCCTGCTCACCCGGGTCGGCTGACCACAGCGGCGCCGGTGGCCGTGCTGACCGGCCGCCGGCGGCGCGAGCCCTCACCGCCCCGTTTTCGCGTCTCCGCCCACACCCACCGCCCCGTCTCCCGCTTGCCGTGCACCCCGCGCCCACCGGTGTGCCCTCACCCGTGCCGTGTGCCCGCACCCTCCGCTCCGTCTTCCGCGCCGCGCACTCCGCCCCGTCTTCCGCGCCCTCCGCTCCGTCCTTCCGCGCCCTCCGCTCCGTCTCCCACTCGCGCGCCCGCGCCCTCCGCTCCGTCTCCCACTCGCGCGCCCGCACGCTCCGGCTCGACTCCCGATCCTGCCGTGCTCCTGCGCCCACCGGCGCGCCTCCACATCTATGACCCTGGGAGGTCTATGCCTGTCAGTCATATTTATGACCGGCAGGCATAGACCTCCCAGGGAGGTGGTACTCACCTGCGGCGCATGCCTGGCCGTTCGGCCGGCGGTGGCGCTCGATGGGGCCTGCGGCGCATGCCTGGCCGTTCGGTCGGCGGTGGCACTCGATGGGGCCTGCGCGCACGCCTGGCCGACTCGGCCCGCGGTCGCGTTGATGGAACCCGAGGCGAGAGACACGGGCCATGCCGCGTCCCGGACGACAGGGGGAGGAAGCCACCGGGCCGGGCGACCGAGTGTCCCGACCGGGACGATCACCCAGGTCAGACGATCACCCAGGTATTGGACCAAGCGCGCGATGGTCACTGGTGATGGGCCACGCGCGAGGGGTCGGCCGTTCACCCGGGTCGGTGGTTGCCCCGGCGCTGCGCGACCGGTTGCGGAGACCTTCGCGCTGCGCTCGGTCAGCGTCCCGGAGCTCGGTCAGTGTCCCGGAGTTGGGTGAGCCTGCTCACCCGGACCGGCCACCCAGCAGCCAGAAGGGCCGGGTCAGCCGGACAACCGGTCGGGGACGGGCACCCTCCACCCACGGCGTGACCTGGTCGGGTTGCCGCTGATCTTCGGCGCGGGTTGGATGGGCCGGGTGCCGATCTCCCCACGACGTGCCGGCGTCGCCGTCGCCGCCCTGACCGCGCTGCTCGCCTCCGGATGCGCGGGGGAGGGGCAGGCTCCGTCGCCGGCCCTCTCCGGGGCCGCCCCGACAGCCACGCCGACCGTCGCCGCGTCCACCGCCTCCGACCCGGCCGCGCGGGCCGCCGCGCTGGCCGGCACGCTCGGCGACGAGGACCTGGTCGGCCAGGTGCTGATGCCCTATGCGTACGGCAGCTCGGCGACGAAGGTGACGCCCGGCTCGGCCACCGGCAACCAGGCCCTCGGCGGGGTCGACACGCCCGCCGAGATGATCGCGAAGTACCGGCTCGGTGGGCTGATCCTGGTCGGCTTCAGCGCCGACGACCCCACCTCCGGCAACCAGTCCACCACCAACGTCGACAATCCCGCCCAGGTGCGGGAGCTGACCACCGGGCTACGCGCCGCCGCCGGGAAGCTCGCCACCGCGCCGGCGCCGTTCCTGGTCGGCACCGACCAGGAGTACGGGGTGGTCACCCGGATCACCGACGGGGTGACCACGCTGCCCAGCGCGCTCGCCGCCGGGGCGGCAGACGAACCGACCCGGACCGAGGCCGCCTGGAAGGCCGCCGGCACCGAGTTGGCGGCGATGGGGGTGAACCTGGACTTCGCGCCGGTCGCCGACGTCCTCGCCACCCGCAGCACGGTGATCGGCTCGCGTTCCTTCGGTGCCGACCCGCAGCGGGCCGGCGCGCAGGTCGCGGGCGCGGTCCGGGGGTTGCAGAGCGCCGGGGTGGCGGCCAGCGTCAAGCACTTCCCCGGGCACGGGCTCAGCGCCGCCGACTCGCACCAGGAGGTCCCGGTGGTCGGCCAGCCCCGGGCCGAGCTGGAGGGCACCGCCTTCCCGCCGTTCCGGGCCGGCATCGACGCCGGGGCGATGGCGGTGATGTCAGCGCACCTCGACGTCACCGCCGTGGACCCGGGCACCCCGGCCACCTTCTCCCGCAAGCTGCTCACCGACGTGCTGCGAGGCCAGCTCGGCTTCCAGGGGGTGGTGATCACCGACGGGATGAACATGCCGCCGGCCAAGCGCTACCCGCCGGGCGAGGCGGCGGTGAAGGCCCTGCTCGCCGGCAACGACCTGATCCTGATGACCCCGAACGTCGGTCAGGCGTACGACGGGCTGCTGGCCGCGCTGCGCGACGGCTCGCTGCCCCGGGACCGGCTGGTGGCGGCGGTCACCCGGGTGCTGACCATGAAGTTCCGGCTCGCCGACCGGCCGACGCCGGCGATGTCCACGCTCGGCAGCGCCCCGCACCGGGCCGCCGCCGCCGAGCTGGCCGCCGCGGCGGTCACCCAGCTCCGGGGGGAATGTGGCGCGAAGGTGTCCGGCCCGGTCACCGTCACCACCTCCGCCGGCCGGGACCGGACCCGGGCGGCGCTCACCGAGGCGCTGACCGCGGCGGGCGTACGGGTGGTGCCGAAGGGGGGAACCCGGGTCCACCTGGTCGGCTACGGCGACGGCCCGAAGGACCTTGCCGCAGGCGCGGCGGTGACCGTGGCGATGGACACCCCGTACGTGCTGGAGAAGTCGACCTCACCGGCCCTGCTGGCCACCTACTCGTCCAGCGGGGCCTCGATGACCGCGCTCGCCGAGGTGCTGGCCGGCAAGGCCCGGCCCACCGGCCGCTCCCCGGTGCCGCTGACCGGACTGCCCGCCACCAGCTGCACCGGCTGATCCCGGGGCGTCCGGGTGAGCCGGGCCGCGCGACGCCGGCGTGGCCGGCCGTCGACGGAGGTCGACGGCCGGCCACGGGTCACGCGGTGGCGGGTCAGCCCAGCGGAACCTGCTGGGCCACGGCGGCGCCGCCGCCGGCCTCGAACGCGGCCAACAGGGACGTCGGGGTGCCTCCGCTGACCGGGACCGTCACGGTGACCCGGTCACCGGCGGCCATCCGTACGGTGCGATCGCCCCGGGCCGTGTCGCCGTCCCAGGCGTACAGGTAGGCGGTGCCGGCCCGGTCGGAGCGCAGGGTGACCTGCACTCCGTCGGTGACCCGCTGGGCCGAGGTCAGTCGCAGCGCCGAGTTCTTCAGCCGCGGCACGGCGGCCGGGGCCACCCCGTCCACGGCCGACTGGGCGATGGTCTGCGGGCTGAGCACGCTGCGGGCGGAGGTGTCCGGGAAGACCGGCGCGCTGGGCTGCCGGGCCGCCGGCTGGTAACCGGGCAGGGTGGCCAGACCGTAGCGGTACGGGTCGGCCCGGACGCCGGTGAAGGTGGACCAGCCCAGTCGGGACTGCGAGCTGAGGTCCTGGGTGTCCGAGTCGTAGACCAGCACGTTGAGGCCCATCCGGGCCGGGTCCACCGCGTCGGGCAGCACCGCGAACGGGATGCTCGTCTCGATGGTGTACCCGGTGTAGGGGGAGCTGACCTTGCTGACCACTGTCATCCCGGGTGCGGTGGTCGCCCCCGGGCCCTGCCGGTTGTCGGCGTCGCGCTGCCAGCAGGGCGGGTTGCCGTTGGCCGGGTCGTCGGTGATCGGGAAGATGCCCGCCTTGAACGCCGTGGAGGTGTCCGCCGAGTTCCCCTTCGGGTCGACGATGATCTCCACGCTGTCGGTGCGGCGCTGCCGCTTGCAGTCCTGCGGCACCACCTTCTTGCCGAGCACGTCGTCGGTGACCTGCACGAACACCTTCAGGGCGTCGGGGGTCCAGGCGATCCGGCCGGTGGCCGAGGCGTCCTGCGGGGTGGTGGCCTGCCCCTCCCAGATGCGGGAGAGGTCCAGCTCCGGGCCGGGGTACTCGCCGGGCGAGGCGACCCCGTCGACGGTGCCGTTGCCGGCGGCCGGGACCTCGGTGGTCGGCACGATCTCCAGCGCGCCGGTCTCCACGGTGCTGCCGGCGGCGCTGGTGGTGGTGATGGTGATGCCGTAGTCGCCGTCCGTGCCGCCCTCGTTGGCGGTCGGCAGGGTGGCGTCGGTGTTGGTGACGGTGAAGGTGACCGCCCCGGTCGCGCCGGGTGCCAGTTCGGGGTAGCTCTTGGTGGCCGCGTCGGCGGTGAAGCCGGCGGGCAGGCCGAGGGTGACGGTGCCGCTGCGGCTGACCCGACCGTGGTTACGCAGGTCGATGCGGACCGAGCGCTGCTGGCCGGAGCCGATGGTGAGCACCGGCTTGATCAGGGTGTCCAGCTGCGGGTATCCGCCGTCGCCGGCCCAGTCACGGAAGATGCCGACCTCGGGCAGTGGCTCCAGCGTGCCGCGCACGTCGGCGACCACCCGGACGGCCCGGTCGGTGCGCCCGACACCCTGGCGGGTGGTCAGGGTGGCACCGATGAGCTGCTGCTGGTTGGTGTCGGCGTCGGCCGGGACGGTGACGGTGAACGTCCTGGTCCGCTCCTTGCCGGCCGGCACGTCGTTGTTCAGCACGCCGGAGCCCTTGGTCTTCCAGCCGGCCGGCAGTCGCAGGTCGATCCGGGGCTTGGCCAGGAGCCGGTTGGCGGGCGCGCGCAGGTGCGCGGTGACCTCGACGGTCGCGCCGGGGGCCAGGTCGAACCGGTCGGTGGTGAGGTACAGCTCGGTGCCCTTCGGCAGGCCACCGGTCACCGGCGGCAGCACTGAGCCGCGCAGGATCGCCTCCGGCGAGGTGTCCGCCGGGTCGTACGGGACGCGGCTGTCGATCAGGGTGTAGAAGTCACAGCGGATCTTCGTCGGGTCGGTGGGGGCGGCGGCGGTGCCGGCCCAGCCCTGGGTGACGTACTCCCGGCGGGCGTCGACCTCGACCTCGGCCCAGGTCTTCCCGCTGGCGCTGGGGGTGCCCTCCCAGACGCCGAAGACCTGGTCGGTGGGGACGGTCGGGGTGAAGCCGGTCGCGCACTGCGGCCCGGCGGCGGAGGTGCCGGTGCCGCCGGTACGCAGGAACTTCGCGGCCCGGAACGGGGTCAGCCCCTCGGCGCTGAGCTGCTCGGGGAAGGCGGCCGGGTCGGCGGCGGCGGCGAACGCCTCGGCGGCGAACCGGGCGGCCTGCTGGTGGTTGCCGTGGTTACCCGGGGTCGGCGACGGGTTCATCGTCATGATGATCTCGGGCCGGGTGGTCCGGATGACCCGGACGATCTGGCCCAGGGTGTCGTCGTGCCCCCAGATCTGCTCGGACAGCGGGGCGGACGCGGTGTACCAGAAGTCGACCCGGTCGAGGTTGTAGAGGTTCTCCACGCCGGCCTTGCCGATCGCGGTGCGTTCCTCGCGTTCGCGGATGATGCCCAGCGGCGGGCCCTCTTCCAGACCGACGGCGTTGCCGCCGCCCTCGCCCCGGGTGATGGTGACGACGCCGGCCTTGGCGCCGTACTTCTCCTTCCACTGGCCGAGGGTGGCGAGGCTGCCGGCCTCGTCGTCGGGGTGGGCGCTGACGAAGAGCACGTCGAGGTCGACGGCCTTGGGTGGGCGGACCTCGGCTGGGGCGGCGACGGCGGTGGCAGGTGCCCCGGCCACGGCCAGGGCGAGTGCGGTGGGTAGCAGGAAACCCTTGATGCGCATGCAGATCCTTCCGGAACCACGACGTCCGGGCGGCGACCGTCGTCGTCGGACGCGGTGCGCCGGACGCGGGGTCGTCGGTGGACGGTGAGGCGGTGGGAACGGGGAACGGTGGGCGTCGTCGGACGCGGTGCACCGGGTACGGCAGCGGTACGGGTTCCGTACACACTGGAAGGCCTTCGTCCGGTGACGCTAGGGACCGGCGCGGTGGTACGTCAATGCTTTGGAAGGTATTTCTTTCTTTGCAGAAGAAATAAAGTAGGGCATGTCCCGGATGTCCTCTGGTGCGCCGGAACGGCCATCCGAACCGGCCATCGACCCTCTTGGTGGACGTTATTGCTGCTCCAGTGCCTGCCGACGGCCGAGCCGAGACGGACTTGTTACTTGACTCTTTAATTCGTTCGCCGTAGGAAGGAAGTGTGACAGACGTGGTGACGCCACCAACGAGCCCGGTGAGCCGGGAGCGGTCGAAGGAGATCAAGCGGCTTTCCGTGATCTCCACCGCCCGCCAGGTCCGGGTGCTCTCCCGGGCCGAGCTGACCGAGCTCACCGGCCTGAGTCCTGCCACGCTCACCCCGCTCGTGCGTGACCTGATCGCCGAGGGCTACCTCATCGAACGCGGGCCGGGTGCCTCACGGGCCGGCCGACCCCGGGCGATGCTGGAGTTCAACCCCCGGGCCGAACTGGTCGCCGCCGTCTCGCTGGAGCCGTCCCGGATCAGCTGCGAGATCGCCGACAGCGACGGCGCGGTGGTCGCCCACCGCGCGATCCGGCTGACCGGCGACATCGTCGACACCATCTGCCGATCGGTGCCGGAGCTGGCCGGGGAGGGGCTGCCCGCGCTGCGCGGGGTGGCCATCGCCGCGCCCGGCGTCATCTCCGGTGGCGCGGTCCGGCTCGCCCCCTCGGTCGGCCTGATCGAGGGCCGCCCGATAGGGGAGTCGGTCCAGCGGACGCTCGGCGTACCGGTGGTGGTGGACAACGACGTCAACCTGATGGCGGCCGGCGAACACTCCGCCGGCGCCGGCATGGACGTCGCCGACCTGCTGCTGCTGCACGTCCGCGACGGCATCGGCGCGGGCCTGGTGCTCGACGGCCAGGTCCGGCGGGGTGCCCGGGGTGCGGCCGGCGAGGTCGGCTTCCTGCCGCTGGACCCGGCCGGCCGGGGACACGACGGGATCGGTCCGTTCGAGGCGCGCTGGTCGGAGAACGCGATCGCCGAGCGGGTGGTCGCGCTGGCCCCCGGCCGCCGCCCCGACTCGCCGGTACGCGCGCTCGTCGAACTGGCCGGCACCGACCCGCGCGCCGCCGGCTACCTCGACGAGGTGCTGCACGCCTGGTCCCGGCTGATCGTCTCCTGCGTCTGCGTGATCGACCCGGGCCGGGTGCTGCTCAGCGGTGCCGCCGCCGAACTCGACGACGCCGCCGTCGACCGGCTCCAGGGCCTGGTCACCGCCGCCGCACCCAGCACCACCGAGGTACGCCGGGCCGTGCTCGGCGACCGGGCCGTGCTGCACGGCGCGGTCAGCTACGCCCTGTCCGCTGCCGCCGCCGGAACGCCCACCCTGTTACCGGCCCCCTGACCTGCCCGAACCGCTGATTTCTTCGCCCACACCCCTCGGAGGTACCCCATGAGACGTCGACTTCTGCTAGCCGGAGCGCTCGCCACCGTCCTCGCCGCCGGCACCGCCTGTGGCGGTGGCGGCTCGGACGACACCGCAGCCGGTGAGACCGAGAAGCTGACGATCTACACCGCCCGCGACAAGAAGGTCTCCACCTTCGTCGTGGACAAGTTCACCGCCAAGTACCCCGAGTACAAGGGGAAGGTGGAGATCCTCAACCTGGGCGCCCAGGAGATCCTGGAGCGGGTCCGGGCCGAGAAGGCCAACCCGCAGGCCGACGTCTGGTGGGGCGGCACCCAGCAGGGGCTGGCCGCCGGTGCCGGCGAGGACCTGCTCACCGCCTGGCAGCCCGCGTTCGCCGGCAAGATGGACGCCAAGTACAAGGACGCCGAGGGACGCTGGTTCGGTGAGATCCTGCTGCCCGAGGTCATCATGTACAACAACAAGGCGCTCACCCCGGAGCAGGCCCCGAAGGACTGGGACGACCTGCTGAAGCCGGAGTGGAAGGACAAGATCGTCATCCGGGACGTGGCCGCCTCGGGCACCATGCGGTCGATCTACGCCGCGATGATCATGCGGCAGTCGCCGGACGGCAGCAACCCGCAGCCCGGCTACGACTGGCTCAAGAAGCTGGACGCCAACACCGGCTCGTACGCGGCCAACCCGGCCGACCTCTACCTCAAGCTCTCCCGCCAGCAGGGCACCCTCAGCGCCTGGAACCTCCAGGACATCCTGCTCCAGGCCAACCAGTCCAACATGCCGTTCGGCTACGTGATGCCGGCGTCCGGTGCCCCGGTGCTGGTCGACGGGCTGGCCGCGGTCAAGGGCGGCAACAGCGCCGGCGCGCAGAAGTTCATCGAGTTCCTCTTCGACGACACCCTGCGTGCCGACCTGGCCAAGGACTACTACCAGATCCCGGCCGTGGAGATCGCCCAGCAGCCGGAGTGGCTGGCCCAGCTCAACCTCAAGCCGCTCGACGTCAACTGGGACATCATCGGCAAGAACGAGACCGAGTGGATCAACAACTGGAACAGCCAGATCAAGAACAAGGGCTGACCGCACGGGTGCCGGGGGCACGTCCCGCCCCCGGCACCGCCGCCCGTCCGCGCCGTGACGGCCCGACCGGAACTCGCTCCGACCGCTGCGGCGACGGCCCGACGGCGTCCCGCGACCCGTACCCCGTGCCCACCGGCCCGGTCCCCGCACCCCCGCCCGCCCGGCCAGGCCGGTACCGCATGAAGGAGAGGACATCATGATCGATGTCACGCTGGAGTCGGTGAGCAAGCGCTTCGCGCGTGCCGGCGACACCGCTGCCGTCGACGACGTCGACATCAGCATCGCCGCCGGGGAGTTCTTCACCCTGCTCGGCCCGAGCGGCTGCGGCAAGACCACCACCCTGCGGATGGTTGCCGGGTTCTACTTCCCCACCTCGGGGCGGATCCGGTTCGGCACCGAGGACGTCACCCACCGGCCGCCGAACAAGCGCGACACCGGCATGGTGTTCCAGAACTACGCCCTCTTCCCGCACATGTCCGTCGCGCAGAACGTCGCGTACGGGCTGAAGATCCGCAAGGTGGGGCGGGCCGAGTCCGCCCGGCGGATCGAGGAGGCGCTCGGCCAGGTCCACCTCGCCGGCTACGGCGACCGCCGGATCGACCAGCTCTCCGGCGGCCAGCAGCAGCGGGTGGCGCTGGCCCGCGCGCTGGTCATCCGGCCGCGTACCCTGCTGCTCGACGAGCCGCTGTCCAACCTCGACGCCAAGCTGCGCGAGGAGACCCGGGTGGAGATCCGGCGGATCCAGCAGGAGGCCGGCACCACCGCCATCTACGTCACCCACGACCAGGCCGAGGCGATGGCGATGTCCGACCGGATCGCCGTGATGGAGTCCGGCCGGGTCCGGCAGATCGGTGCCCCGCAGGAGATCTACCACCGGCCGGCGACCGCCTTCGTGGCCCGTTTCATCGGCCGCAGCAACGTGCTCGAGCTGCCGGTGGTCACCGCCACCGCCGGGACGGTCACCGTGGGACTGCCCGACGGCAGCGAGACCGCCGTCACCGCCCCCACCGACCACGGCCTGCGCGCCGGGGACACCGCCCTGGTCTCGGTACGCCCCGAGCACCTCGGGCTCACCTCGGCCACCGAGCCCGGCGCGCTCACCGGCCGGGTGACCGAGGTGGAGTTCACCGGCATGGCCACCAACCTCGTGGTCGAGGTGGCCGGCGAACCGGTGCAGGTCGCCGCGATCGACGTCCCGGCCGGGACCGCCGTCGGTGACCAGGTCGGGCTGCGGCTGAACCGGGAACGGATGTGGGTGGTGCAGCCGTGAGCGCGAGGAGTGAGCCGGTTTTGCGAGCCCCGCAGTCGCGAACCGAGGTGACACTGTGAGCACCATTCCCGCCACGCCGAGCCCGGCCACCGTGCCGCCGGTCACCACGGACCCCGCCCCACCGAAGGCCGGCCGGCCCCGGCGCGGCCTCAACGCCAACTCGCCCTGGTTCCCGTACCTGCTGGTCTTCCCGCTGGTGCTGATCCTCTTCGGCTACGTGGTGCAGCCGATGTTCGCCACCTTCGCCGAGAGCGTCGGGGTGGACGGGGTGGCCAACTACTCCGAGTTCCTCACCGGCACCGGGGTGGCCCGCTCGGCGCTGCTCACCTCACTGATGATCTCGGCGGCCAGCGTGCTGCTCTGCGGGATCGTCGGGGTGGCGATGGCCTTCCTGCTCAAACGCTTCTCGTTCCCCGGCCGACGGCTGATCGAGGCGATCATCCTGGTGCCGGCGGCGCTGCCGCCGCTGATCGGGGCGATCTCGTTCCAGCTGCTCTACAGCGAGACCGGCATCCTGCCGCGCGGCCTGCAACACCTGCTCGGCACCGAGAACCCGGTGCTCCCGTTCACCGGCATCGCCGGGGTGCTGGTGGTGCACACCTTCACCATGTACCCGTTCTTCTACCTCGCCGCGTCCGCCGCCCTGGTCGGGATGGACCCGTCGGTGGAGGAGGCGGCCTACAACCTGGGCGCCAGCCGGGTCCGGGTCTGGCGCACCGTGCTGCTGCCGATGCTCACCCCGGCCCTGGTCTCCGCCTCGTTGCTGGTCTTCATGACGTCGCTGGCGTCGTACACCGCGCCGTTGCTGTTCGGGGTGGACCGCACGATGACCATGCAGATCTACATCAACCGCACCAACGGCGACCTGCCGATGGCCTCCACCTACGCCTCGGTGCTGGCGGTGTCCTCGGTGCTGTTCCTGCTCGGCATGCGCTGGTACGAGGGCCGGCGCAGCTACCGCTCCCAGTCCAAGGGCGTCGCCTCGCACCGCCGGGAGATCAGCAACCCGTTCGGCAGGTGGCTGGCCCTGCTCGCCTCGGTGCTGGCCACCATGGTGCTGCTCGCCCCGGTGGCGACCATCGCCCTGGTCGCGTTCTCGCAGGACGGCTCGTGGACCACCGAGGTGATCCCGTCGTCGTACACCATGCAGAACTTCGTCACGATCTTCTCCGACCCGGGGGCGTACCGGCCGATCCTCAACTCGTTGCAGATGAGCCTGCTCGCCACGGTCGGCTGCGTGCTGGTGGGCGTGCTGATCGCGTACGCGGTGCGTCGGCTCGACTTCCGGGGCCGGGGGCTGCTCGACGTGGCGGTCATGCTGGCCTGGGCGCTGCCCGGCACGGTGGTGGCGATCAACCTGATCTCCGCGTTCAGCACCGGCAACGCGTTCAGCTTCGGCCAGGTGCTGATCGGCACTTTCTGGATCATGCCGCTGGCGTACTTCGTGCGGTTCCTGCCGCTGGTGTTCCGGTCGAGCTCGGCGACGCTGGCCCAGATCGACCCGTCGCTGGAGGAGGCCGCCCGCAACCTCGGCGCGCCCTGGTGGCGGGCGTTCGGCACGGTCACCCTGCGGCTGATGCTGCCCGGTGTGCTGGCCGGCGCGCTGCTCGCCTTCGTCAACGGGGTCGGCGAGTTCGTCGCCTCGGTGCTGATCTACACCTCGGAGACGGCACCCATCTCGGTCGAGATCAACAACCGGATGTACTCGTTCGAGGTCGGCACCGCCGCCGCGTACGGCATGCTCCAGGTGGTGTTGATCTTCGTGGTGATGGTGTTCTCCGGTCGGTTGCAGAACGGCGGCCGGGCCGCCCGGGAGGCGGCGAAGTGGACGGCGTGACCTGGCCGACCGGTGGTGGGCTGCTGCCCGCCACCCGGATTCCCGGCGGTGAACTGGCCGCCGTCGCGGCGGCGGCGGACTACGCGGTGCTGCCCGTCGGTGCCGTCGAGTGGCACGGTCCGCACCTGCCGCTCGGCACCGACCTGATCCTCGCCGAAGGCTTCGCCGCCGAGGCCGGCGGCGCTGTCGGTCCTGCCGCCGAGGCCGGCGGCGCTGTCGGCTCTGCCGCCGAGGCCGGCGGCGCTGTCGGCTCTGCCGCCGAGGCCGGCGGCGCTGTCGGCTCTGCCGCCGAGGCCGGCGGCGCGACCGCCGCCGGCTCCTCCGGGGGTACGACCACCGGCTCCCAGGGACCACGCGGGGTGCTCTTTCCGGCGGTGCCGTACGCGGCCTGCCCGGGGCAGACCCGGCCCTGGCCGGGGACGGTGTCGATCCGGCCGGAGATCGCCGTCGGCTACCTCGCCGACGTGATCGAGGGGATCGTCGCCGCAGGCTTCCCCCGGCTGCTGATCGTCAACGGCCACGACGCCAACATGTCCACCGTCCGCGCTGCGATGGAGTGGGTCTCCGGCCGGCGTACCGCAAGCCTGCTGCTCGTCAACTGGTTCCAACTGGTCACCCCGGCGGAGACCACCGAGCTGTACGGGCCGCTGACCGCCCGCGGGCACGGTGGCGCGTACGAGACCTCGGGGGTGCTCGGGTTCGACCCCGGCGCGGTCCGCCTCGACGCGGTAACCGACCTGCCGCCGAAGCCGAAGCTGCCGGTCGGCCACCCGTACGTGCTCGTGGAGTCCCGTCCCGATCCGTGGCAGGGCTGGTCCGGGCACATCTCGCTGGCCTCCGAGGCGGCCGGCCGGCAGGTCCGCGCCACCGCCGGCGGGCGACTGCGGGAGATCGTCGCCGCCTGGGTGGCCGCCCCACCGCCGGCCCCACCCACCGCCGACCCGCTGCCGGGCGCGACGGCCGACGGCCCGGCCCTGACGGCCGACGGCCCGGCCCCGGCGACCGGTGAGCCGGCCCCGGCGACCGGTGAGCCGGCGACGGACGGGTCGACGGGGGGAGTGCGATGAGCGTGGACCGGGGACTCGACATCGTCGACTTCCACCTGCACTTCCGGATCGGCACCGACGAGACGATCCACGCCTGCGAGGACGCCGCCGGGATGCACCCCGGCGGGGAGCACGAGCGGGCCGTCCGGGCCGCCGGCTCCGCCCCGTACGCGCGGGCGTGGCGGCAGGCGTGGAGCTTCCCCGACCCCGAGCCACCCGCGCCACGGTGGCAGGACGAGGCCGACCGGTGGGCCGACGAGCTGCACGCGGTGCAGGTGCGGCGGGCCGTCTTCGTCACCGGCGGCGGCAACGACACCGTCGCCGACGTGGTCGACCGCCACCCGGACCTGCTGCTCGGCTTCGCCCACCACGACCCGTACGGCCCGGGAGCCGCCGCCGAGCTGGAACGCGCGGTGACCGAACGGGGCCTGCGCGGGTTGAAGCTGTTCGCCCCGCTGCTGCGGGGACCGCTGGACCACACCGACCTGGACCCGCTCTGGTCCACCGCGCAGCGCCTCGGCGTGCCGGTGCTGATCCACATCGGCCACTACGGCAGCGCCGGTGGCCTGTCCTTCGGCCGGTACGGCACCCCCGACGAGCTGGCCCGGATGGCCCGCCGCTTCCCCGAGCTGAGCGTGGTGGTGCCGCACTTCGGCGTCCAGCACGTGCAGGATCTCCTCTTCGCCGCCTGGGGCTGCCCCAACATCCACGTCGACACCTCCGGCTCCAACCAGTGGGTGCGCTGGATGCCGTACAAGCTGACGTTGGAGGACCTGTTCCGCCGCTGCTACGAGACGATCGGCCCGCAGCGCATCGTGTACGGCAGCGACTCGTCGTGGTTCCCGCGCGGGTACGTCACCCGCTACCTCGACGACCAGCTGCGGGTCTGCCGCGAGCTGGGGATGCCCGACGACCACCTCCGCGCGATCTTCGCCGGCAACGCCGAACGGCTGCTCGGCCTGACCGACCGACCAGCCGAGAACCCGGGACCCGGCCGTCGTGCCGCGTCCCGGCCCGGAAGGAAGTAAGGAACCGCCATGAGCGAGCTGACCACCTACCAGCGGCACCACCTGGCCCCCACCTACGACCACCACGTCGGGTACCTCTATCCGGCGATGGTGCGCGCCAGCCAGGCGCACGTGGTGATGCTGACCGAGCAGGGGCTGATCCCCGCCGAGCGGGGCGCCCGGCTGCTGCGCGGGCTGGCCACGCTGCGTGCCGACACCCCCGCCGCCCCGGCGTTCGACGGCACCTTCGAGGACACCTACTACCTGCTGGAGTCCAAGCTCGCCGAGGCGTGTGGCGTGCCGGCGTCCGAACTGGACGTGCAGATGGCCCGTAGCCGCAACGACCTCGACGCCGGGGTGTTCCGGATGCTGCTGCGCGACCAACTGCTCGACGTGCTGGACCGGGTGCTGACCACCGGCGCGACCGCGCTTGACGTCGCCGACCGGTACGCCGACGTGGTGATCACCGGTTACACCCACCGCCGGCCCGCCCAGCCCACCACCATCGGGCACGCCCTGGCCGGCTACGCCGAGGCGCTGGCCGGTGAGGCCGCCGCGTACGCCGACGTGATCGACCAGCTCAACGTCTCGCCGCTGGGCTCCTGCGCGTTCGCCGGCACCGACCTGGACATCGCCCCGGCCCGGGTGGCCGAGCTGCTCGGCTTCGACGGCCTGGTCACCAACTCGTACGAGGCGGTCGCCGGGGCCGACCACCTGGTCCGGGTCGGCACCCTCAACGCCCAGGCCCTCGCCACCGGCGCCCGGTTGGCCCGCACCCTGATGGACTGGCTGACCTGGCAGTGGGTGGCCACCCCCGGCGACTTCACCCAGGGCAGCAGCATCATGCCGCAGAAGCGCAACCCGGTGGTGCTGGAGCATCTGGTGTCGATGGCCGGTGCGAGCGCCGCCGACGCCGCGTCGGTGCTCAACAACGTCGGGGCCGCCTGGTGGGAGGACTCCAACAACGCCACCACCGACGTGCAGGTCCGGCTCTGGGACAGCAACGACCGGGCGGATCGATTCTTCGCCCTGGTCGGCGGCTTCCTGGCCGAACTGGAACCACTGAACCCGCCCAGCCGGGAGGAGATCGTCGCCTCCGGCGCCACCACCACCGCGGCGGCCGACGCGCTGACCCGACACGGGGTGCCGTTCCGGGCCGCCCACTCGGTCGTCGGCCGGCTGGTCCGGGCCGGTGCGCCGGACAGCTGGACCGCCGAGGGCGTCCGGGCCGCCGCCGACGGGCTGACCGACCGGCTGACCGACGACGCCGTGGCCGACCTGATCGCCGCCGCCGTCCACCCGGATCTGGTGCTGGACCGGGCACAGGTGGACGGTCCGGGGGCCGCTGCCGTCCGCGCCCAGGTCGGCACCCTGCGGGTCGCCTTCGCCGGCGTCGCCGACCGCCTCGTCGCGACCCGCGACCGGTTGGCCCGCGCCGACCAGGCACTGGACACGGTCGCCGCCGAGGTGGCCGGCCGGTGAGCGCGCCGATGGGAAGACCCGTTGCCCATCCGTGTCCCGGGTCACCGGGTGGACGGCTGTCCGGGTCGGCGGGTCGGTCGCGATCCGGTCCGGCGGACACGGTGGTGACGGCGTGGTGGACCCGGTGAACGTACGACTGGCCGGCCGGGCCGCCACCGGCACCCGCACCGACGAACTGCTGCTCGGCATCGACTTCGGTGGGACCAAGATGGCGGTCGGGGTGGCCGACGGCACCGGTCGGCTACTGGCCCACCGGCGGATCGCCACGCACGCCGAACGCGGTGCCCCGCAGGCGTTGGACCGGGCCCTGGCGCTGGCCGTCGAGCTGGTGGCCAAGGTGGGTGGTCCGCTCGCGGCAGCCGGGGTGGCCTCGCCCGGGGTGGTCCGCCCCGACGGCATCGACCTGGCCCCGAACGTGCCGGGTTGGGAGCGGCTGCGGCTGGCCGACGCGGTCTCCGACGCTCTCGGGGTGGCCCGGGTGGCGGTGGACAACGATTTGAACGCCGCCGCCCTGGCCGAGCTGCGGCTCGGTGCGCTGCGCGACGCCGACCCAGGGCTGGTGGTGGGGATCGGTACCGGCGTGGCGGCGGCCGTCACCGTGGGTGGCGCGGTCATCGCCGGTCACCGGGGCGCGGCCGGCGAGATCGGGTACGCGGTGGCCGGTGGCCCGTGGCCCGGCACCATGCTGGAGCTGGACTTCTCCGGCCGGGCGTTGGACCGGCTCGCCGCCGACCTGGGGGTGGCCGGGGATGCGGCCGGGCTGGCCGCCGCCGCCGAGCTGCCCGGTGCGGCCCGGGACGCGCTCACCGCCCGGGTCGACGAACTGGCCCGGCACCTGGTCACCTGCTGCCTGCTGCTCGACCCGCAACGGGTGGTGCTGGTCGGCGGGGTGGCCGGCAGCGCGTTGATCCGTGGGCTGCTCGTCGACCGGCTGGCCGAGGTGCTCCCGCACCGGCCCGACGTGGTGCTGTCCCGGTTCGCCGACGACGCGGCGCTGCTCGGCGCGGTCACCCTGGCCCGCGAAGCGGTGCCGGCCCCCCGCTGACCGGCGGGCCCGTGCGTCCGGTCGGGGGAGGCCGGTCGGGTTTGTGCGTCCGGTCGTGGGGGAGCTGTGCGTCCGGCTGTGGGAGGCCGGCCGTGGCCGGCTGTCCGGCCTGCGAAGGGGGCAGGCCGGACAGCCGGCGCGGTCACGTCGGCAGGTTGGCGCTCGACTTCGCCGACTGGTACGCCGGCAGCATCGCCTCGAACTCCTCGGTGTCCAGGCCGCCGAGGGTGATCATCAGCTCGCCGTTGCGGGTGGACACCACGATCGCCCGCTTGCGCTCGCCGTCCTCGGTCCAGGTGGCTTCGAAGGCGTCCAGCGGGCCGGCCCTGGTCCGCCGGTGCTGCTGCTCCTTCGGGCCGTCGAACGCGGCGAGATACCTGTCCACCGTGTCCTGCGGGTTCAGGGGCGTGGCCCCGGTGATCTGCCACACCCGCAGGAAGCCGATGTGCCCGGCCGGCTTCGCGTCGATCTCGCAGACCGGCACGGCCGGGCCGAGGGTGAACTCGGCCCCGGACCTCACCGCCTCGACCCTCCACTCCGCAGGCACCGAGAAGGTCACCGACAGCGTGCAGGCGCTACCCTTTGGGCCGACCGTGGTGGCGTCGGTGGCCGATGCGACATCGTCGTACCACCGTGGACCGGCGGCGACCGGCTGCCGTCGACCGGCCGGGCCGGTCACGACGGTGGGCTGGGCGGCCGTACTCGGGCGGGCGGGGCTGGCCTTCATGACCGGATTGCGATTTCACGCACTCTTCCCGGCGTGTCGTCTCACTCTCCGCAATCTGATCATGATGGACGCCGGACGGCCCACCACCCCGGGTGTCGGGGTGGTGGGCCGGTGGTGCGGTCAGGGGCGGGTGAAGACCAGGGCGACGTTGTGGCCGCCGAAGCCGAACGAGTTGTTCAGCGCGGCGGGTACGTCCAGGTGGCGGACCTTGTTCGCGGCGACGTCCATGTCGAGACCGTCGTCAGGGTCGTCCAGGTTGATCGTCGGCGGGATGACACCCTCGCGGATGGTCAGGATGGTGGCGATCGACTCCAACGCGCCGGCCGCGCCGAGCAGGTGCCCGGTCATCGACTTGGTGGCGGTCAGCACCGGATGGTCACCGAGTGCCCGGTGCAGCGCCTTGATCTCGGCCAGGTCGCCCACCGGGGTGGAGGTGGCGTGCGCGTTGACGTGCACGATGTCGGCCTTCGCCACGTCCGCGTCGGCGATCGCCTTGGCGATGGCCCGGATCGCGCCGGCCCCCTCCGGGTGTGGCTGGACGATGTCGTACCCGTCGGAGGTGATGCCCGCGCCGGCGAGCCGGGCGTACACGTGGGCACCCCGGGCGGTGGCGTGGTCGGCCCGCTCCAGCACCAGGATGCCGGCGCCCTCGCCGAGGACGAAGCCGTCCCGGCCCTTGTCCCAGGGGCGGGAGGCCAGCTCGGGCTCGTCGTTGCGGGTCGACATGGCCCGCATGGAGCTGAACCCGGCGATCGGCAGCGGGTGGATGACCGCCTCGGTGCCGCCGGCCACCACCACGTCGGCCCGGCCGGAGCGGATCATGTCCAGGCCGAGCGCGATCGCCTCCGCGCCGGTCGCGCAGGCGCTCGCCACCGAGTGCACCCCGGCCTGTGCGCCCAGCTCCAGCCCCACCCAGGCGGCGGGGCCGTTCGGCATCAGCATCGGAATGGTGTGCGGGGAGACCCGACGCGGGCCGGACGCCTCAAGGATGTCGTCCTGGGCGAGCAGGGTCAGCGCACCGCCGATGCCGGAGCCGACGCTGGCGCCCAGCCGCTCCGGGTCCAGCCCGGAATCGGCGAGCCCGGAGTCCGCCCAGGCCTGCTGGGCCGCGATCAGGGCGATCGCCTCGGAGCGGTCCAGCCGGCGCAGCTTGACCCGGTCCAGCACCTCGGACGGATCCACCGCGAGCTGGGCGGCGATCCGGACCGGGAGCTGGCCGGCCCACTCCTGGGTGAGCGGACCCACCCCGGAGCGGCCGGCGAGCATGGCGTCCCAGGTCGACGCGACGTCCCCGCCCAGCGGGGTGGTCGCGCCGAGCCCGGTGACGACGACGTCGACGCGACTCATCTCAGGACTGCGCCTCGATGAAGCTGACGGCGTCCCCGACGGTCTTCAGGTTCTGCACCTCGTTGTCCGGGATCTTGACGCCGAACTTCTCCTCGGCGGCGACCACGACCTCCACCATGGAGAGCGAGTCGACGTCGAGGTCGTCGGTGAAGGACTTCCCCTCGGCCACGTCGTCCGGGTTCACCCCGGCGACCTCTTCGAGGATCTCGGCGAGGCCGGAGGTGATCTCGTCACGGGTCATTGCGGTGGGTTCCTCTCATCGGGGTTTGTTCTCCGCCGGATGGCGGTGCGCCGCGGTCGCCGACCGCGGCGGGTCTTCAGGGGCAGCGGACTACCTGACCTGCGTAGGTCAGCCCACCGCCGAAGCCGAACAGCAGCACCGGGGCACCCGAGGGCACCTCCCGCCGCTCGACCAGCTTGGACAGGGCCAGCGGCACGCTCGCCGCCGAGGTGTTGCCGGATTCGACGATGTCCTTGGCGATGATCGCCTGCGGGATGTTCAGCCGCTTGGCGATGCCGTCGATGATCCGCGAGTTGGCCTGGTGCGGCACGAAGGCAGCCAGCTCCGACGGGTCGACGCCGGCCTTCTCGCAGGCCTGGAGGGCGAGCGGGGCCAGCGCGGTGGTGGCCCAGCGGAACACCGACTGGCCCTCCTGCGCGATGTACGGCCGCCAGCCCTCGATGCGTACCGCGTCGCTCTTGTCCGGCGCGGAGCCCCACACCACCGGCCCGATCCCGGCAGGCTCGTCGTCGGCGGTGGCGGTGACCACCGCCGCGCCGGCACCGTCGGCGAAGATGATGCAGGTCGAGCGGTCGGTCCAGTCGGTGAAGTCGGAGAGCTTCTCGGCACCGATGACGAGCGCGTTACGCGACGCGCCGGCACGGATGGCGTGGTCGACGGTGCCCAGGGCGTAGGCGAAACCGGAGCAGGCGGTGTTCAGGTCGAACGCGCCGGGGGCGGTGATGCCCAGCTTGGCGGCGACCCGGCAGGCCACGTTCGGGCTGCGGTCGATCGAGGTACAGGTGGCGACCACCACCAGGTCGATGTCGGCGGCGGTGAGGCCCGAGTTGGCAAGCGCCTTGTCGGCGGCGGCGGTGGCCATGTCGGCGACGGTCTCGCCGTCGGCGATCCGCCGGCTGGCGATGCCCACCCGGTCTCTGATCCACTCGTCGTTGGTGTCGACGAACTGGGCGATGTCGTTGTTGGTCACCACCCGGGACGGCTGGTAGTGCCCGAGGGCGACGATCCGACTGCCGCTCATGCGTGGCCTCCGATGCGGGCGATGGGTTGGCCCGGCGCGACCGGGTCGGCGTGGTGGGCGAGCCATTCGGTGAGCGGGCCGCTGTCGTGCGCGGCCACCTCGACCGGCCCCTGCCGGGTGGTCACCTGCCCGAGCACCTGTCCGGTGCTCAGGTGGGCACCCTCGGCGAGGCCCTCCGCCGGGGTGAACGGGCCGACGGCGGGGGCGACGACCACCCGGGACCGGGCCGGCGTCGGCCGGTGACCGGGCGGGCCGCTGTGCCGGGCGATCAGGTCCCGGGCGGCGGGCAGGTCGTCTGGGGTGTTCAGGGTGACGATCTCCGGCGCTCCGGTGGCCTTGAGCTCCCGCTTGACCAGCCCGGCCAGGGTGCCGGCCGGGGGAAGTTCGAGCACGCCGGTGACCCCCAGGTCGGCGAGCGCACGCATGCACAGGTCCCAGCGCACCGGCGCGGTGACCTGCCGGACCAGCCGGTGGACCACTTCCCGGCCGTGCGGGACGGCGACGCCGTCGAGGTCGGAGAGCAGGATCCGGGCCGGAGTCGACGGGGTGATCCCGGCGGCGACGGCGGCAAGCGCCTGCTCGGCGGGGGCCATGTACGGGGTGTGGAACGCCCCGGCGACCTTGAGCCGGACGATCCGGGCCTTCGCCGGGGGTTCGGCGGCGAGCTTGTCCAGCGCGTCGAGCGCCCCGGCGGCGACCACCTGACCGCCGCCGTTGCGGTTGGCCGGGTGCAGGCCGTGGGTGGTCAGGGTGGCGAGCACCTCGTCCGGGTCCCCGCCGAGCACGGCGGCCATCCCGGTCGGCTCCAGGGCGCAGGCGGCGGCCATCTCCCGGCCGCGTATTCCGGCGAGGGTGATCGCGGTCTCGGCGGAGAACACCCCGGCCAGCGCGGCGGCGGCCAGCTCGCCGACGCTGTGCCCGGCGACCAGGTTCACGTCGTGCAGTGGCAACTGCTCGGCAGCCAGCAGGGCCGAGGCCACCAGCAGCGGCTGGGTGCGGGCGGTGTCCCGGATCTCGTCGGCATCCGCCTCGGTGCCGAGCCGGACCAGGTCGACCCCGGCCGGCACCGACCACCAGCGCAGCCGTGACTCGACCCCGCGCAGGTCGAGCCAGGGCGTCAGGAAGCCGGGCTTCTGGGAACCCTGGCCGGGAGAGAGGACGGCGAGCACGTCTATGACTCTTCCCGATACCTCGGGGTAGCGCTGTGCGGGCTGACACCAAACCGCACTAGAACTCTTGGAGGTTTCCTACAAATATCGGCGGTGATCGTCGCCTATCGGGCCTGACCATCGGTCACCCGGCGTCATCGCTGGGTCGGCCCGGGTACGCCGGCCGGGACGATCGGGTCGAGCCGACCCACCGTGAGTGCCACCTGGAGCGCGAACGCGTCGCGGGGAGTCAGCGGGGAGAAGCCGGTCACCTCGGCGATCCGGCGCAGCCGGTAACGCACCGTATTCGGGTGGACGAAGAGCGCCCGCGCCGCGCTCTCCAGCGTCCCGCCGGCGGCGAAGAAGGCGTCGAGCGTCTCCAGCAGTTCGCCGCCGGCGCGTACCAGGGTGGCGTACACGTCGTGGCGCAGCCGGCGGCGGGCCTCGGCGTCCCCGGCGAGGGCCCGCTCGGGCAGCAGGTCGGCGGCGGGCACCGGCCGGGGCGCGGTCGGCCAGGCCGGCGCCGCCCGGTAGCCGGCCAGCGCCGCCCGCGCCGAGTCCGTCGCCTCGTCCAGACTGGGTACGGCGGGACCGACCACCACCGGACCCTCGCCGAACGCGGGCAGCAGCTTCTCGGTGGCGGCCATCGGGTCGGCCGCGCCACCGAGCACGATGACCAGCCGGTCGCCGTGCACGCCACCGATCACCTCCACCCCGATCCGGCGGGCGTGCCGGTAGACGGTGTGCAGCACGGCGGCCACCTCCCCGCCGGGGGACCGGCCCACCGCCACCGCCACCGGCGGCGCGTCCGCCCAGCCCAGCGCGGCGGCCCGGCTGGCCAGCACGTCGGGGGAGTCGCCGCGAAGCAGGGCGTCGACGAGCAGCGCCTGCAACCGGGCGTCCCAGGAACCCCGCGACTCGGCGGCGCGGGCGTAGACCCGGGCGGCGGCGAAGGCGATCTCCCGGGAGAAGCGCAGCACCGCCTCGCGCAGCTGCTGCTCCTCGCCCGGCGCGGCCAGGTGCGACACCTGCTCCTCGACCACGTCGATGGTCACCTTGATCAGCGCCACCGTCTGCTGGAGGCTGATCGACCGGGCCAGGGCCAGCGGCGCGGTGGCGAACACCTCGTCGGAAACCTCCTGGGTGCTGTCCGTGGTGCCGCCGCCGGAGCCCAGCCACTCGACCAGGGACCGGGCGCCGGCCTGCGCCACCAGCATCACCCAGGAACGCTGGTCGGCCGGCAGCTCACGGAACCAGGGCAGGCTCTCGTCCATCCGGACCACGCTGGCCGTGGCCAGCGCCCCCGCCGCCCGTTCGATCCGGCGCAGGGTGGCCGTCAGTTCCATCCCACCCGGTTCGTTCACCACACCAGCCTGACATGCCCTGAGCAGGGCCTCGACGCGGGCTCCGGTCCACCCGTGAACCGGTCCGGGTCACCGGGTCGCGCGGGCGGCGGGACGCACGCCGGGGGTGGTCAGCACGGGGTGGGCCCCCGGTCGGCCCCCGGCGTCGGCCGGGTCGCCGGCGGCGGGGCGTCGGCCGGGTCACGGGCGTCGTCCGGCGGTGGTTCAGGCGGTGACGGTGACGTGGACGACCCAGCGCACCTGGGGGGAGGGGCACGGTGTGGGTGCGTGCCGGCAGGCGTTGTCGGTGATGGTGGCGACGTCGACCTGCCCCGGGGCGGTGGCCAGGTAGCGGGCGACGAGCGGCTGGTCGGTCGGGTAACCGCCGGTCACCTCCCGTGCCACCACGACACCGGCGGGGGTGACGGTCGGCGGCAGGTAGTTGCTGGCCAGGCTCACCACGAGGGTGTCACCGACGCGCAGCGTGAGGTCGCGCTGGTTGTCGGGGGCGGTGACCACGACGGTCTGCCCGGTGCCGGTCGACGGCAGCTCGATGACGGCGACGTGCACCGTCCACATCAGGCTGGGCAGGGCGCACGGCGGGGTGGTGTGCCGGCAGGCGTGGTCGGTTCGGGTGGTCAGGTCGGCGGTGCCCGGCGTCACCGCGCGGAAGGTCGCCGCCAGCGGCTGCCCGGTCGGATAACCGCCGCTTGTCGAGACGGGGGAGAGCGCAGGCCCGGTGACCGTGGGAGGCAGGTAGTCGGCGGCCAGGGCCACCCCCAGCGTCTGCCCGACGAACAGGGTGACCGTGCGCTGGTTGTCGGCCTCCCGGACGGTGACGTCGGCTCCACTCGGTGGGCTGACGGTGGTCGGCGGGGCGGCGTCGTTGGTGCAGCTCGGCGTGGGCGTCGCGGTGGGGCCGGCGAGCTGGACGCCGAAGGTGGTCGACGCGCCCGAGGCCAGCACCCCGTTGTACGGCGCGTTGGTCGCGGTCGCGGTGCCGCCATCCGCGCCGATCGAGGTGTTCCAGGACGACACGACCCGTTGACCGTCGACGAGCGGCCAGGTGACCGTCCACCGGTGGGCGGTCGACGACGAGGTGTTGGCGACGGTGAAGGTGAGGATCTGGCCGCCGCTGGCCCCACTGCCCCAGCGGGAGTCGACCCGGACGGTGGCGGTGCACCCGCCCGCCGTGGTGGCGGTGGCCGGTGTGCCGCCGGCGACCGTGGTCATGCCGAGGGCGACGATGGTGGTGCCGACGACGATGGCGCTCGCCGTCAGGACGGACCGTCTGGACGCGATCATGACCATTCCTCCGATCCGGCGGATCTCCGGCCGGCCACGGCGTCGGACGCCAAGGTGCCGGCCGGTAAGACACGCTGCTGAGCAGCAGGCTATGGCCGCCCGGACCGGTAGTCAATAGACGAATCTCTATGAATGCCCGTCTTCTGGCGGTGACACGGGCAGCGCCATTTCCTGGGCCAGGATCGCCGCCTGCACCCGGCTGCGCAGTGCCAACTTCGCCAGGATCCGGCTCACGTGGGTCTTGGCGGTGCTCTCCGCCACCGCCAGCCGGTCGGCGATCTGCTGGTTGGACAGGCCGACGCCCAGGCAGGCCAACACGTCCCGCTCGCGGGGGGTCAACGCCGCCACGGCCGCCCGGTCCGCCCCGGTGGCACCCGGCGCGGTCGCCGCGAACGCCGAGATCAACCGCCGGGTCAGGGTCGGGGCGATCACCCCCTCGCCCCGGGCCACCGTCCGCACCGCCGCCACCAGTCCGGGCGCGTCGGTGTCCTTGAGCAGGAAGCCGGCCGCCCCGGCGCGCAGCGCGCCGAAGACGTACTCGTCCAGGTCGAAGGTGGTCAGCACCAGCACGTCGGCGGCACGCTGGAGCGGAACGGGGAGGTAGGCATGGTGCTGGCGGTCATCGTCGGATGTGAGATCGGATTCTGGGTGCTGCTCGCCGCGGGGCTGGTCGCCCGGTACCCGCTGCGGCGGCCCCGGCTGGGCGCGGCGTTGCTGGTCTGTGTCCCGCTGGTCGACCTGGTGCTGCTGGGCGCGGCGGCGGTGGACCTGCGCCGGGGGACCACCGCGGACGCCACCCACGGGTTGGCCGCCGTCTACCTCGGCTTCTCGGTGGCGTTCGGGCACTCGCTGATCCGCTGGGCGGACCAGCGGTTCGCGTACCGCTTCGCGGGTGGGCCGCCGCCGGTCAGGCCGCCCCGGTACGGCTGGGCACGGACCCGGTACGAGTGGCGGGAGTGGGGCAAGGCCCTGCTCGGTTGGGCCGTCGCGTGCGCGCTGCTGGCCGCCGCGATCGTCGTGGTGGGCGACACCGAGCGCACCCGGGAGCTGTCGGACTGGATCCGCAACCTCACCGTGGGGCTGCTGATCTGGCTGGTCGCGTTCCCGGTCTGGGAGACGATCTTCCCGCGCCGCCCGAAGTCCTGACACCGGGGGTACGCGCTGCACGGCGTGTCGGTGTCGGCCAGTACGGTGGCACTGCCGCGCCGGGGTGCCGTCCCGGCGCGCGACGCGAGGGTGAGGAGACCGGGATGGCGCACGGGGAGGCCGAGCACGGCTGCGCCCAGGGCGAGCCCTGCCGGCCGGGTCAGCACGACCAGCCGGGCTCGGCGCGACCGCACCGCCGGTCGTCGACGGACCAGGTCTGTCGGGTCGAGCGGGTCGACGACGATCCGGTACCGCCCCGACAGCGCAGCGCCGAGACAGCCGACGGTGCGGCGTCCCGGCCGGCAGCGGTGGAGCCCGGCCCGGTCGGGCCGTCGGACGCGCCGACCCGGGCCTGCCGCAGCAACCTGGCCGGTTGGGCCGGTGCCCACCGGCACGGCCCGGTACGCCCCGGTCGGCGTCCACAGCGCCTCCAACGCCCGCCACACCGCTGGTGCTGACCACCCGCCGCCGCGCCGGCTGGCGGCCCGACCGAGGCGGCGGTCGACGGCGCTGACCTCAGCGGCGGGTGCGGCAGTGGACGGCGCTGAGGTCAGCGGGTGCGGCGGCGGACCAGCAGGGCGATGCCTGCCAGGCCGACGGTGATCATCAGCATCACGCCGACGTTGAGCAGTAGCAGCCGCTGAAGTTCGTCGATCGCGCCGTCGATGTCCCGGCCCGGGTTCAGGGCGTCCTCCGGGAGTACCCGCTCGCCGCCACCGACGCCACCGGTGACCGTGTCGAGCTGCGGCTCCAGCGGCACCCCGGCGGCCCGCAGCGTCTCGGACATGGTGAGGCGGCCGAGGAACCAACCGGCGATGGTCTTGCGCAGGTCGGGCTGCTTGGCCGGTCGGTAGGCCCGGGGGCCACCCTTGGCCAGCGGATAGAGGTCGTACGTCTGCTTCGGCGCGTCCCCGGCGAGCACCACGATCGTGTACTTCGGACCGAGGTCGGCCGGCTTGGGCCCCTTCGCCTCGCCGGTACGGCCGAACCAGCTGACCTGGTCGATGACCGCGACCACATGGGTCGGTGCGGTGTCCGTCCGCAGTCGCAACGGCTCGGTCAGCCCGACGCCGGTGATGTCCACCCCGGCGGGGGGCGTCTTCGGCGCGGCCCGGTGCGTCCCGACCGCCTGCGCCGCCGGACCGGTGGTCACCACCACCACCGCCACCATGGCGACCACTGCGAGCAGTCGCCTCACCCTTTCGACCATCGCCGCCTCCTCGCCCCGTTCGATGGATGGCTGTGCTGCGGGTCACGTGCGGGTCGGTCGACGTCGGTGGTCGACCGGGCAGCGCCGGCCCCACCTCATAGACTCCATGGAACATCGCGCGGACGCAGCTCTGGGAACAATATGTGGAACTATCTGCGATCCCGGAACGACCAAAAGACATCCGCGCGATCAGTGGGCGGATCGTACCTTTGCGGAGGGCATCATGGGGGGCAGGATCCCACAGGTGGCGCGGGCGGTGTCGGTGCTCGTCGGCGTGGTGCTCGCAGCGGCGCTGCTGGCACCGACACCGGCGTACGCGCACAACTCGCTGACCGGCAGCAACCCGGTGAACGGTGCGCGGATCGCCACCGCGCCGGCCAAGGTCGAGCTGCGCTTCCTGGCCAAGCTCGATCCGGACAGGACGAAGATCACAGTGGTCGGACCGGACAACGTCCCGGCCTCCGGCGGCGCGCCGACCTTCTCCGGCAGCCGGGTCAGTGTGCCCTTCGCCCCCGGTGCGGCCGGCCTCTACATCGTCGAGTACCGACTCCCCTCCAGCGACGGGCATCCGATCAAGGGGGAGGTGCGGTTCACCCTCACCACCGGCACCGCCGCCACGCCCCCGTCGCCGTCGGCCACCCCGTCGGCCAGCACCGCCCCGACGCCGACGGAGAGCAGCAGCCCGGCACCGGCGTCCTCGTCGGCCGCCCCGGTCGCGACCGCCGGCACCGACGACGCCGGCCGGGGTTGGCTCTGGGCGGTCGGTGCCGGCCTGGCGCTGCTCGCCGCGCTCGCCGCAGGCCTGTTTCTCCGCCGCCGCGCCGCCCGCCCCTGACCCGGGTACGCCGGACCCGGTTCACCGTCTCGTCGACGTCGGCCTGCCGGTCACCGGCGGGCCTGGCCAGGGAGCACTGGTCGACCGCGTCCTCGACGCCGGCCGGCCGCGATGTCCGTCAGACCAGCCGGAGCCGGGCGGCGCGCAGCCGGGTGAGGGTGCGCTCCCGGCCGAGCACCTCCAGCGACTCGAACAGCGGCAGCCCGACGGTGCGGCCGGTGACCGCCACCCGGACCGGAGCCTGCGCCTTACCCAGCTTCAGGCCTCGCTCCGCGCCGACCGCCTCCAGCGTCGACTTCAGCGACTCCGCGTCCCAGGAGTCGAGGGCCGCGTAGCCGGCGATCGCCGCGTCGAGCAGGTCGGCGGCCCCCTCCTTCATCGCCTTCGCCCAGGCCGCCTCGTCGATCAGCGGATCGGCGACGAAGAGGAAGTCGACGTTCGGCACGATCTCGCTGAGCACCGCGATCCGGGTCTGCGCCAGCGGGGCCACCGCAGCGAACGCGTCCGCGTCGAACTCCGCAGGCTGCCACGGCGGCGGCGCGATGGTGTCGGTGCCGGTCAGCCAGGGCTGGCAGGCGGCCACGAACTCGTCGACCGGCAGGGCGCGGATGTACTCGCCGTTGAACGCGCGCAGCTTCTTCTCGTCGAAGAAGGCGGGGGAGGGGTTGACCTCGGCCAACCGGAACTCGTCCTCGATCACCGACCAGGGCACGATCTCCCGGTCGCCCGAGGGCGCCCAGCCGAGCAGCATCAGGTAGTTGCGCATCGCGGCGGCGAGATAACCCTCGTCCCGGTACGCCTCCAGGGCCACCTTGTCGCGCCGCTTGGAGAGCTTCTGCCGCTTCTCGTTGACCACGACCGGGACGTGCGCCCAGATCGGCGGCTTGACGCCCAGCGCGTCCCAGAGCAGCTGCTGCTTCGGGGTGTTGGGCAGGTGCTCCTCGGCCCGGATCACGTGGGTGATCCCCATCGTCATGTCGTCCACGACGTTGGCCAGCAGGAACACCGGGGAGCCGTCGCCCCGGGCGATGACGAAGTCCTCGATCAGCTTGTTCTCGAAGGTCGGCTCGCCCCGGATCAGGTCGACCACCACGGTCGTACCCTCGTCGGGGGTGCGGAAGCGCAGCGCCCGCCCCTCGCCCGCGGCCAGCCCCCGGTCCCGGCAGAAGCCGTCGTAGCCCTGGTACTGCGAGCCGGTACGGGCCTGCACGGCATCCCGGGTGCAGTCGCAGTAGTAGGCCCGACCGGCGTCGTGTAGCCGCTGGGCGGCGGCCCGGTGCTCACCGGCGTACGCCGACTGGAAGTAGGGGCCCTCGTAGCTGCCCCGGGCGATGCCGATCCAGTCCAGCGCGGACAGGATGCCCTCGGTCCACTCGGGCTTGTTGCGGGCGGCGTCGGTGTCCTCGACGCGCAGCACGAACACCCCGCCCTGCTGCTTGGCGTAGATCCAGTTCTGCAGCGCCGAGCGGGCACCGCCGACATGGAACATACCGGTCGGGGAGGGGGCGAATCGCACGCGTACCGTCACGTCGTCCAGCCTACGGCCGGGCGCGACCCGGTTTCGCCAGGGGGCAGGACGCCGGTGCCGGGCGCGCGCCGGCAGCGGGCCGGCCCGCCGCTGCCACGCGCCCGGCCCGGTGCCGGCGGCCCCGGCCCGCCACCGGACCGGTACTCAGCGGACCCCGCGGATCTTGAGCACCAGGGCGCTGCCGAGCAGGGTCACCACGGCGGTCACCGCGTACAGGGTCGGGTAGCCGCCCAGGTGGACCACGATCGGGGCGGAGAGCGCCGGGCCGAGCACCTGGGGTGCGGAGTTGGCGATGTTGATCACGCCGAGGTCCTTGGCCCGGTCGGTGGCGCGTGGCAGCACCTCCGTGATCAGCGCCGCGTCCACCGACAGGTAGACGCCGTAGCCGGCGCCGAGCAGCACCGCGGCGACCAGCGCCATCGACCAGGTCGGCGCGACCGCCAGCAGCAGCGCGGCCACCGCCATCACCACCCCGGAGACGATCACGTAGACCTTGCGCCGGCCGGACCGGTCGGACAGCACCCCGGCGACCACGGCGGTCAGCATCATGCCGAGGGTGTAGAGCAGGATCAGCACCAGCAGGCCACCCTCGGGATCGGGGTAACGCACCCCGTCGGTGAGGAAGTACAGCAGGTAGAGGGTGCCCAGGGCATTGCCGATCTGGACCAGGAACCGGGTGATCCAGGCCCAGGCGAAATCCGGGTGCCGGCGCGGGTCGATCCACATCGACGCGACCAGCGTGCGCAGCCGCAGCGGCGCACGGTGTGCCCGGGGCAGCGGGTCGTCGGGGGTGAGGAAGGCGAACGGCAGCGACAGCAGCAGCACCGCGAGCGCCATCGCCGTGTAGCCGGGGACGGTGCCGCTGACCAGGGCGGTGACCAGCACCGCGCCGAGCACCAGGCCGAGCGCCTGCGGGATGCCCACCCAGCCCGAGACGCCGCCGCGCTGGACCACCGGCACCCGGTCGGGGATGCCGGCGGTGAGGCTGGCCAGCATCGCGTTGAAGCAGACCTGGGCGGCCACCCAGCCCAGCGCCACCCCGGCGATGGTCTGCTGCCGGGCCAGCAGCACCAGCGCCAGCGCGCCGAGCACCGCGCCGCCGGCGGTCCAGACGTGCCGGCGGCCGAACTCCCGCCCGCCGACGCGCAGGCAGGTACGGTCCGACAACGCCCCGGCGAGTGGGTTGGCCAGCACCGCCGCCAGCGCGCCCAGCCCGGTGACGACCGCCAGCATCGCCTCCTTGTGGTCCGGCGCGATCCGCTCCACCTGCTGCGGCAGCAGCACCTGGATCGGGGTGAAGAAGGCCATCCACACGCCGAGGTTGGCCGCGAAGACCAACGCGATCCAGCTCCGCCGGACCGGGACGACCGGGTCGGCGAGCGCCGCCGGTAGCGAGGCCGGCGTCGGGTCGACGGTGGTCACCCCCGGCCGACCTGGGTGCGGTACCAGGCGTACGAGGACTTGGGCGTACGGGTCTGGGTGGCGAAGTCGACGTGCACCAGACCGAAGCGCTTGGTGAAGCCCTCCGCCCACTCCCAGTTGTCGAGCAGCGACCAGACGAAGTATCCGGTCACGTCGACGCCCTCGTCGATCGCCGCCCGGACGGCGCGCAGGTGCCCGTCGAGGTAGGCGATCCGGTCCGGGTCGTGCACCCGGCCGTCGGCGTCCGGGACGTCGTCCCAGGCGCAGCCGCCCTCGGTGATCTGGATCGGCGGCAGCGCGTCGCCGTACCGGTCGCGCAGGCCGACGAGCAGGTCGCGCAGCCCGTCCGGGACCACCGGCCAGTCGAACGCGGTACGCGGGTAATCCTCCAACGGGACCAGCGCGAAGGGCAGCGGCGAGCCCTCCTCGGGGGCGCGTACCCCGGTCGGGTTGTAGTAGTTGACCCCGAGCACGTCGAGCGGGGCGGCGATCACCGCCAGGTCGCCGTCGCGCACCACGCCCGGGTCGAAGCCGTCCGGGTAGCCCCGGCCCAGCAGCGGATCGGTGAACAGGTGGTTGTGCAGCGCGTCGTACGCCGCCGCGGCGGCATGGTCGGCGTCGGTGTCGCCGTGCCGGACCACCGGCGAGTAGTTGTTGGCGATGGCCACCGGCGCGGTGCTGTGGGCGCGCAGCGCGGCGACCGCCAGCCCGTGCCCGAGCAGTTGGTGGTGGGCGGCCGGGAAGGAGTCGAAGAGCAGGGTCCGGCCGGGGGCGTGTTCCCCGGTGCCGTGGCCGAGGCTCAGGTGGATGAACGGCTCGTTGAGGGTGATCCAGAGCTTCACCCGGTCGCCGAGGCGGGCGGCGGTCAGGTCGGCGTACTCGGCGAAGTGGCCGGCGGTGTCCCGGTTGAGCCAGCCGCCGGCGTCCTCCAGGGGTTGCGGCAGGTCCCAGTGGAACAGGGTGGCCACCGGGTCGATGCCGGCGGCCAGCAGGTCGTCGACGAGCCGGTCGTAGAAGTCCAGGCCGGCGGCGTTGACCGGGCCGGTCCCGCCGGGTCGCACCCGGGGCCAGGCGATCGAGAACCGGTAGGCCGAGACCCCGAGCCCGGCCAGCAGCGCGACGTCCTCCCGGTGCCGGTGGTAGTGGTCGCAGGCCACGTCGCCGGTGCTCCCGTCGATGATCCGGCCGGGCGTGTGGGCGAAGGTGTCCCAGATGGAGGGTCCCCGGCCGTCGGCGTCGGCGCCCCCCTCGATCTGGTACGCGGAGGTGGACACCCCCCAACGGAAGCCGGCGGGGAAACCGGGGATCGGTGCGGTCGTCATCCACCCTCCCAGAACGCGAAACGTGCTCGCACTCTAGGGCGCGAAGTCCGCGAGCGCTATAGGTGCGAAGCAATGCGGGCGCAAGGGCTCTCGGCGTGTCTTTTTCCGAACACGTCCCGGTAAGTCCGATTTGGCGCATAGAGTGCGGAATATCGCGGATGTCCTCAGTGGGGGAAGAAAAGAATGATCCTCGTCGAACGCAGTGCGCACGTGACGGCACCGGTGGAAGCGGTCTGGGAAGTCGTCCAGCGGGCCGAACAGTTGCCCGCCTGGCTGGCCGGGGTCCGGGCAGCCGAGGTGCTCTCCGGAGAGGGCTTCGGCCGCCGACAACTCGTCCAGGCCGGGCGCGGCTCGGCGCACGAGGCCGAGGTGATCGCCTACCAGGAGCCCACCCTGATCGGCTGGCGGGAACGCGCCAAGGGGGCCGGTGCCCGCGCGGAGGCGCGCACCGAGATCTACGTGCAGCTCACCGCCGACGAGGAGGAGGGCGGCACGATCGTCCGGCTGATCGTGGTCCGTTGGCCGGCCGGCCCGGTGAAGGGTGCCCTGCTGCGCCTCGGGCTCCGACGGGTCGGTGCCGACCTGGAGGACTCGCTGGCCCGCCTCACCGACCTGGCCGCCGTCGGCTGACCCGACACCTCTGCACACCACCCGACACCACCCGAACCGGCGGTGGTCCGACCTCCCCGCCAGGGACGCCGGACCACCGCCACACTGTCACCCGCCCCCTCCCACTCCGGCAGCTCTGCCCACTCCGGCACATTGCCCGCGCGCCTTTGCCTGCGTGCCCTGTCCGCGCGCCCTGCCCACCTCGCTCCTGTGCTGTGCTGCTCCCCACCCGTCTCGCGGCGTGCTCACGGTCAAGGTCGTGCTGGAACCTTGTTGTCAACACCGTTGCGTTAACGCCGTGGGCGGCTGGTCAACCCGGGACAGGAAGTGCCCGATCGGGGAGCGGGGTGGGCGGCCCGCTTGGCGATCATGGAGTTGTGGTGCCGACTTTGGGGGTTCTACGGGTGTTCTGTTACCCACCACAACTCCATGATCGGCGAGGCAGCGCTGGTTGACGAACAGCCGTTCCACCTAACGCAACGGTGTTGACCTTGTTGTAGTGACATCCCCCGACTCCGAGGCCACTACAACCATGTTCGAGCACGACCTTGCGGTTCAGCGGTCCGCACGCGGAAGGGGAAGGGCGGGCGAGGCGCGGTGGGGCAGGTGGAGGTGGAGGCGAGGCGGGTGGAGGAGACGACGAAGGGCCCGGCGCGAAAACGCCGGGCCCTTCGTCGTGCTCGCAGGTGGGTCGTGCTCGGGGACGAGTCGTTGCCGGAACTAGCTGTCGCCGCCGGTCTCGCCGACCGGGGCGGCGTTGACGTCGTCGATGGCGTACTTCTTGGCCGCCTCGGCCGGGACGGTGGCCGGCACCGTGCCCCGCAGGGCGAGCTGGCGCAGCGTCGCGACCGCCACCGACTCGGCGTCGACGTGGAAGTGCCGGCGCAGCGCGTGCCGGGTGTCCGACATGCCGAAGCCGTCGGTGCCGAGCGAGGTGTAGTCGCCCGGTACCCAGCGGGCGATCAGGTCCGGCACCGCGCGCATCCAGTCGCTGACCGCGACCTTCGGCCCGTCCGCGTCGGCGAGCTTCTGCTGGATGTACGGCACCCGCTGCTCCTCGCCCGGGTGGAGCAGGTTGTACTCCTCGCAGACCACCGCGTCGCGGCGCAGCTCCGACCAGGAGGTCACCGACCAGACGTCGGCCGCCACCCCCCAGTCCTGGGCGAGCAGCTGCTGGGCCTTGAGCGCCCACTGCATGCCGGTGCCGGAGGCCAGGATGTTCGCCTTCGGGCCGTCGATCTTCGGGGCAGCCGCGTACCGGTAGATGCCCTTGAGCAGCCCCTCGACGTCCAGCTCGGACGGCTCGACCGGCTGGTGGATCGGCTCGTTGTAGACGGTGAGGTAGTAGAAGACGTTCTCCTGGTCCTCGCCGTACATCCGGTGCAGGCCGCGCTCCACGATGTGCGCCAGCTCGAACCCGAACGCCGCGTCGTAGGCGACCACCGCCGGGTTGGTGGCGGCGATCAGCAGCGAGTGGCCGTCCTCGTGCTGGAGGCCCTCACCGTTGAGCGTGGTACGACCGGCGGTGGCGCCGAGGACGAAGCCCCGGGCCATCTGGTCGGCCGCCGCCCAGAAGCCGTCACCGGTGCGCTGGAACCCGAACATCGAGTAGAAGATGTACATCGGGATCATCGGCTCGTCGTGGGTGGCGTACGAGGTGCCGGCGGCGGTGAACGAGGCGACCGAGCCGGCCTCGTTGATCCCCTCGTGCAGGATCTGCCCGGTGGTCGACTCCTTGTAGGACAGGAACAGATCCCGGTCGACCGAGGTGTACCGCTGACCGTGCGGCGAGTAGATCTTCGCGGTCGGGAAGATCGAGTCCAGGCCGAAGGTGCGCGCCTCGTCCGGGATGATCGGCACCCAGCGCTTGCCGAACTCCTTGTCCTTCATGATGTCCTTGAGCAGGCGGACGAAGGCCATCGTGGTGGCCACCTTCTGCTTGCCCGAACCGCGCTTGACGTCGGCGAACCGCTCCGGCCCCGGGATGGTCAGCTTCTTGTGGCTGGTCCGCCGGGACGGCAGGTAGCCGCCGAGCTGCTCGCGCCGCTCCCGCAGGTACGCCATCTCGTCCGAGGACTCACCCGGGGTGTAGTACGGCGGCAGGTAGGGGTTGTCCTCCAGCGCCTTGTCGGGGATGTCCAGGTAGAGCCGGTCGCGGAACAGCTTGAGGTCGTCCAGCGTCAGCTTCTTCATCTGGTGCGTGGCGTTGCGGCCCTCGAAGTGCGAGCCCAGCGTCCAGCCCTTGATGGTCTTGGCCAGGATCACCGTCGGCTGCCCGGTGTGCTCGGTGGCCGCCTTGTAGGCCGCGTAGAGCTTGCGGTAGTCGTGCCCGCCCCGCTTGAGGTTCCAGATCTCGTCGTCGGACAGGTGCTCGACCATCTTGCGGGTCCGCTGGTCGCGGCCGAAGAAGTGCTCCCGGACGTACGCCCCGGACTCCGCCTTGTAGGTCTGGTAGTCACCGTCGGGGGTGGTGTTCATCAGGTTGACCAGCGCGCCGTCGGTGTCCGCGGCGAGCAGCGGGTCCCACTCCCGGCCCCAGACCACCTTGATGACGTTCCACCCGGCACCCCGGAAGAACGCCTCCAGCTCCTGCATCACCTTGCCGTTGCCGCGGACCGGCCCGTCCAGCCGCTGGAGGTTGCAGTTGATCACGAAGGTGAGGTTGTCCAGCTCCTCGCGGGCGGCCACGCCGATCGCCCCGAGCGACTCCACCTCGTCCATCTCGCCGTCGCCGAGGAACGCCCAGACGTGCTGCTGGGAGGTGTCCTTGATGCCCCGGTGCTGGAGGTATCGGTTGAACCGGGCCTGGTAGATCGCGTTCAGCGGCCCCAGCCCCATGGAGACGGTGGGGAACTCCCAGAAGTCCGGCATCAGCCTCGGGTGCGGGTACGACGGCAGCCCGCCGCCCGGGTGGGACAGTTCCTGCCGGAACCCGTCGAGCTGGTCCTCCGAGAGTCGACCCTCCAGGAACGCCCGCCCGTACATGCCGGGGGAGGCGTGTCCCTGGTAGAAGATGTGGTCGCCGCCGCCCGGGTGGTTCTTGCCCCGGAAGAAGTGGTTGAAGCCCACCTCGTAGAGGGAGGCGGAGCTGGCGAAGGTGGAGATGTGCCCACCGACGCCGATCTCCGGCCGCTGCGCCCGGTGCACCAGCATCGCCGCGTTCCACCGGACGTACGCCCGGATCCGCCGCTCGATGTGCTCGTCACCCGGGAACCATGGTTCCTGCTCCGGGGTGATGGTGTTGATGTAGTCGGTGGTGGTCAGGGACGGCACCCCGACCTGCCGCTCGCGGGCCCGCTCCAGCAGGCGCAGCATGACGTACCGGGCGCGTTTGGTTCCGCGCTCGTCGATGACACCGTCGAGCGACTCGACCCACTCGCTGGTTTCTTCGGGGTCGATGTCCGGAAGCTGGCTCGGCAGACCAGCGGTGATCACCGGGCGCTTGCGTTCCGTAGCCACAGGCGTTCCCTCGGTTGTGTGTGGGATAGGTCTCTAGCGCCATCCTGCCCTCTGGTGGCACCCGTCGTCACGTCTAGCTCCCCCAGACGCGACGCTGAACACAGGTACCCGCCGGTAACTTTACGCGTTCGGCCCGCCGGGCGGGCCGGTGCCGCCGACGGGACCGGTCGTCCCGGTCGTCCCGGCCGTCCCGGTCGTCCGGGATGACGGGCGGTACCGGGACCGGTGCGGCAGAATGCGCCCCATGCGTAGTGAGGTGATCACCGTCCGGACCGGTTCCCGGCCCACCGTCGCGGACATCACGGCCGAGGCCGAGCGGTTCGTCTCCGGGCAGGGCGACGGCCTCCTGCACGTCTTCGTGCCGCACGCCACCGCCGGGGTGGCGATCATCGAGACCGGCGCCGGCTCCGACGACGACCTGCTGCGGGCGCTCGACGACCTGCTGCCGACCGACGACCGCTGGCGGCACCGGCACGGCTCACCGGGGCATGGCCGCGACCACGTGCTGCCCGCCTTCGTCCCGCCGTACGCGACGCTGCCGGTGCTCGACGGCCGGCTCCAGCTCGGCACCTGGCAGTCGGTCTGCCTGGTGGACCCCAACGGCGACAACCCGACCCGCCAGGTCCGCTTCTCCTTCCTTGCCGGCTGACCCGACCGGCCTTGCCGGCTGACCCGACCGGCCTTGCCGGCTGACCCGACCGGGCCGCCTCCCCGGTGCCCCGACCAGCTTCCGGGTCGGGCCGGCCGGGAAGCTCAGCGCAGCCCGGTCTCCGTCTCGACCGTGTACCGGTCCCGGTCGACCTGCGGCGGCAGCGTGCGGGCCGTGGTCGGTGGGCGGTCGTACGTCTGGTGCAGGCCGGGCACCCGGTCCTCGACCACGAACGACGCCCGCGCGTAGGCCGGGGCACCCGCCCGGCTCACGTACGGCAGCACCATGAAGTCCGCCGTGAGCTGGGCCGGGGTGATCGTGGTCCGGACGAAGCCGCGCAGGTCGTTCTGGAACCGCAGGTGCGGGTTGGTGCGCAGCCAGGGGTGCGAGCCGCTGGCCGAGTCGAACCCGTCCCCGCCCGAGGTGACCGAGGAACAGACCAGCTCGGTGCCGACCGTCCGGGCGGCCGGGTCGGTGTAGTCCAGCTTCAGGTCGGCCGCCCAGTGCGCGTGCACGTCCCCGGTCAGCACCACCGGGTTGCGCACCCCGGCGTTCACCCAGCCCCGGGTGATCCGGTCCCGGGAGGCCAGGTAGCCGTCCCAGGCGTCCATGCTGGTCAGCCGGGTCGGCCCGGGGTCGCGGTCCCGGGCGGCGAAGAACACCTGCTGGGCGAGCAGGTCCCAGCGGGTGTCGGAGCGGCGGAACCCGTCCAGCAGCCATGCCTCCTGCGCCGTCCCGGTGATGGTGCGGTTCGCGTCGGCCGCCGCCGGGCAGTCCCGGTAGCCGTCCCCACAGGCCTGGTCGTCACGGAACTGCCGGGTGTCGAGCAGGTGGAAGGTGGCGAGCCGACCCCAGCGCAACCGCCGGTACAGCGCGATGTCCGGACCGCGCGGCACCGAGGCCCGCCGCAACGGCATGTTCTCGTGGTACGCCTGGAAGGCGGCGGCCCGCCGGGCCAGGAAGTTCGGGTCCGGCTCCTCCGGCACCGCGCCGGCCCAGTTGTTCTCCACCTCGTGGTCGTCGAAGACCACCGCCCAGGGGGCCACCGCGTGCGCCGCCTGCAGGTCCGGGTCGGTCTTGTACTGGGCGTGCCGTTGCCGGTAGTTGGCAAGCGTCCGGGTCTCCGGCCCCTCGTGCCCGCGCGGCCGGTCCGGGCCGTACTCCCGGGCGTACTCGTACTGGTAGTCGCCGAGGTGCAGGATCAGCTCCGGCGCGCTCTCGGCCAGCCGTCGGTACGCGGTGAAGTACCCCTGCTCGTAGTGGGAGCAGGAGACGAAGCCCAGGGCCAGTGCGGTGGGCAGGGACGCCGGGTCGGGGGCGGTGCGGGTGCGCGCGGTCGGGGAAAGGTGCCCCTCGGCCCGGAACCGGTAGAAGTACTCCCGTCCCGGCAGCAACCCGGTCAACTCGACGTGCACGCTGTGCGCCGAGGTGGGCCGGGCGGTCTCCGTACCCCGCTGTACGACGTGCCGGAACAGCTCGTCGGCGGCCACCTCCCACTGCACCTCGACGGCCCGGTCGGGCATGCCGCCCAACCCGTCCCCGGCCAGCGGTTGCGGGGCCAGCCGGGTCCACAGCACCACTCCCTGGTGGTCGGGGTCGCCGGAGGCCACCCCCAGGGTGAACGGCCAGATCAGCGGCCGGTGGCTGGCGGTGCCCACCGGCCGGGTCGGACGCCCGCCGGCGGCGTCGGCCGGCGTCGGCAGACCGGCGGTCGCGCCGGCCGCGCCGAGGGCCGCACCGGAGAGCAGGACGGTACGTCGGGACAGCGCCACGGGAACCTCCCAGGTCGGTTCGTTCCTGACTCCGGCAGCGTCGCGACCCGGGGTGACCGTCAGGTGACGGATGGAGACCGCCCTCGTCTCCGCTAGCCGAACAGCGGCCTGCGGGGAGCGGGCGCACCGGCTTCGGGGCTTGGTCCGGGCTGCCCGTGCCGGTGTGTGGGGGCCGGGTCACCCCGGGTCGGGTCGTGTCTGAGTGGGCGAGCGTGGCCTTCGTCGGTAATGCTGATCGCGTGACCACCCCGCAAGATCTCGACGACCGGTTCCGGGAGACCCTGGGCGCGTTGCCCGAGCCCGAGCGGCGGCATGACCCGGCGCAACCGGTACGGCCCGACGCCACGCTGACCGGACGACAGCTGCTGGCCCTCTTCGACGCGCAGGTGACCAGCCGCCAGCTCGACCTGGCCGGCCGCTGGCTGCGCAGCTTCGACGAGGGTTTCCACACCGTCGGCTCGGCCGGACACGAGGCCAACGCGGCGGTGGCCGCCGCGCTGCGACCGACCGACCCGGCCCTGTTGCACTACCGCTCCGGCGCCTTCTACTGCCTGCGCGCCGCCCAGGCGGCAGGTGGCTTCCCGGGCGGGGACGGTTCCACCGGCCCGTTGCCGGACGACGGCCGGGAGGATGCCACCGCCGACGACGGCACCGACCCGGCGGGCACGACGGACACCCTCGACGCCGTCGCGGTACGACCCTCCCCGGCGGAACCGGTCGCCTTCCGGGTGGCCATCGACGGCACCACCGAACCGGTGCCCCGCCACCAGCCCACCGTCGCGCTGTCCACCGCTGCCGGCCCTGCCGGCTCCGGCGCGTTGCCCGCCACCGCTGACACCGGCCCGGACGACGACCCCGCCGGCTCCGGCGCGGACACCGGCCCGGACGACGACCCCGCCGGCTCCGGCGCGGACACCGGCCCGGACGGCGACCCCGCCGGCTCCGGCGCGCTGCCCGCCGGCGCGGACACCGGCCCGGACGGCGATCCTGCCCACTCCGGCCCGGTGTTCGCCGGTTCCGGGAGCCCGCAGACCGTGGCGGGCGTGTCTCCCGCACCGGCCGACGGGTCGGGACCGGGTGTGGACGGGTGGCAGGAGGCGTACGCCGAGGCGGCCCGGGACGTGCTGCGTGGCATGGTCGCCTCGGCCCGGGAGCCGTTGGCCGGTGGCCGGTCCAAGGTCTTCGGCCGGGCCGATCTGGCGGTGGTGCCGACCACCTCCACCGTCGCCTCGCACCTGCCCCGGGCGGTCGGGCTGGGACTGGCCGTGGAGCGGCTGCGCCGGATCGACACCGCCGGCCGGCGCGACGACCCGGCCGGTCCGCCACGTTCGCCGTGGCCTCGGGACGCCATCGTGGTGTGCTCGTTCGGCGACGCCTCGGTCAACCATGCCAGTGCCACCGCCGCGTTCAACACCGCCGGCTGGTACGACCACACCGGCCTGCGGATCCCGGTGCTCTTCGTCTGCGAGGACAACGGCCTGGGCCTCAGCGTCCGGTCGCCCGACGGCTGGGTGGAGCGGATGCTGCGGTCCCGGCCCGGGGTGCGCTACTTCACCGCCGACGGCGCCGACCCGGTGGCCGTGCACGCGGTGGCCGTCGAGGCCGCCGGCTGGGTACGCCGGCACCGTCGCCCGGCGGTGCTGCACCTACGTACGGTGCGGTTACTGGGACACGCCGGTGGGGACGTCGAGCGGGCGTACCGCAGCACCGCCGAGATCGCCGCCGACGAGGCACGTGACCCGGTGCTGGCCACCGCCCGGCTGCTCGTCGAGGCCGGGGTGGCCACCGGGGAGGAGCTGCTGGCCCGGTACGACGAGCGGGGCTGGCAGGTACGCCGTACCGCCGAGGAGGTGCTCGACGAGCCGAAGCTGGCCGCCCCGGCCGAGGTGGTGGCCCCGCTGTCGCCCCGCCGGCCGTCGCGGGTCGCCGCGACGGTGGCCCAGGCGGCCCAGCGGGCCGCCGGGCCGGACGCGGCCGGCCGGGTCGAGGCGTTCGGCGGCAAGCCTCCGGAGCTGGCCGGCCCGCTGACCCTGGCGCAGAGCATCAACGCCGCGCTCGCCGACGGGATGCTCAGCCATCCGCAGCTGGCCGTCTTCGGTGCCGACGTCGCCGCCAAGGGCGGGGTGTACGGGGTGACCAAGGGGCTGCGGGAGCGGTTCGGCGCGGCCCGGGTCTTCGACACCCTGCTCGACGAGACGTCGGTGCTGGGGCTGGGGCTGGGTGCCGGGCTGGCCGGGATGCTGCCGGTGCCGGAGATCCAGTATCTGGCGTACCTGCACAACGCCGAGGACCAGTTGCGGGGCGAGGCGGCCACCATGCAGTTCTTCTCCCAGGGGGCGTTCCGCAATCCGATGGTGGTGCGGGTACCGGGGCTGGCCTACCAGGAGGGGGCCGGCGGGCACTTCCACAACGACAACTCGGTGGCCGTACTGCGGGATGTGCCGGGTCTGGTGGTCGCGGTGCCGGCGCGGCCGGACGACGCCGCGCCGCTGCTGCGGACCTGCCTGGCCGCCGCGGTGGCGGACGGCACGGTCTCGGTGTTCCTGGAGCCGATCGCGCTCTACCACACCCGGGACCTGTACGAGCCGGGGGACGGTGAGTGGCTGGGGGCGTACGCCGAGCCGGCCGCCTGGGCTGCCGGTCACGCGCCGATCGGCCGGGCCCGGGTGTACGGCGTCGGCTCGGCCGAGGACCTCACCATCGTCACTTTCGGTAACGGGGTACGCATGTCGCTGCGGGCGGCGTCGACCCTGGCCGACGAGGGCATCGGCAGTCGGGTGGTCGACCTGCGCTGGCTGGCGCCACTGCCGGTGGCGGACCTGATCCGGGAGGCGTCGGCGACCGGTCGGGTGCTGGTGGTGGACGAGACGCGGCGTTCCGGCGGGGTCGGTGAGGGGATCCTCGCGGCGCTCGTCGATGCCGGATATGTGGGTGCGGCGCGGCGGGTGGCGGCAGTTGACTCGTTTGTACCATTAGGTCCGGCTGCCCGTCAGGTGCTGGTCTCCGAGGATGCCATTACCCAGGGTGCCCGTACGCTGCTGGCACGGTAAATTCCGTTCCACCCGGTGCGCCACTTGCGCGACGGACCACAACTGTGTGGACTCTGCCTGACGGCGTCGCCGCGACGCCGCCGGGCAGGGACGAGATGAGGAGGCACGCGACAGTGAGCGCGACCGCTGGTCAGGCCGCCGACGGGGTACGTCTCCTGGCGGACCGGTTCGGGATCGAACCGGGGATGGTCGTCATGGAGATGGGGTACGACGAGGACGTCGACCAGGATCTCCGGGACGCCCTGACCGACCGCTGTGGAGAACTGGTCGACGAGGACACCGACGAGGTGGTCGACGCGGTGCTCGTCTGGTACCGCGACGGCGACGGTGACCTCTTCGAGCTCCTCGTCGACGCCCTCGGCCCGCTGGCCGACGCGGGAGTCGTGTGGCTGTTGACGCCGAAGGCCGGGCGGGACGGGCACGTCGAGCCGAGTGAGGTCGCCGAGTCGGCGCAGACCGCCGGCCTCCAGCAGACCTCGACCCTCAACGCCGGCCTGGACTGGAGCGCCGCCCGGCTCGTGCTGCGTCGCGGGTCCAAGGGCCGCAAGTAGGCCCCACCCGAATGGGAATCCCGCACCCGGGGCGCCGCCCACGGGTGTGGCAGGCTGGACCCACCCCAGACCCGACCCGACCCAAGGAGTTCGCATGCCGATCGAGGTTGGCGCCGAGGCGCCCGACTTCCTGCTGAAGGACCAGAACAACCAGGAGGTACGGCTCTCGGACTACCGGGGCGACCGCACCGTGCTGCTGGTCTTCTACCCGCTCGCCTTCACCGGCATCTGCCAGGGTGAGCTGTGCGAGGTACGGGACAACCTCAACGAGTACGTCAACGACGACGTGCAGGTGCTCACCGTCAGCGTCGACTCGGTGTACGCCCACAAGATCTGGGCCGACAAGGAGGGCTACCAGTTCCCGCTGCTTGCCGACTTCTGGCCGCACGGGGCGGTCGCCCAGGCGTACGGCGTCTTCAACGACGTCGCCGGCATCGCCAACCGGGGCACCTTCGTCATCGACAAGGCCGGCGTCGTCCGGTTCGCCGAGATGAACATGCCGGGTGAGGCGCGCGACCAGCAGGGTTGGCGCAAGGCCCTCGCCGACACGGTCGCCGCCTGACCGGTCGACCGGGCACATCGGTTTCACACCGGGTACACCGTTGCGACGGGCCGGCGGCCGGCAGGTAAGCTTGCCAGCCACCGGCCCGCTCGTACGGGCGTTCCGGGCGCGTAGCTCAGTGGGAGAGCACTCGCCTTACAAGCGAGGGGTCGCAGGTTCGAAACCTGCCGCGCCCACCCGCACCACCAGCACCCGAAACGGGCCGCCGGATGACCGGCGGCCCGCTCCCGTCCCGCAGGACCGGCCGCGTGATGCGCGGCGGGAACGATCACTGAATGGTGTCTACCTCACCGTAGGAGCCGTCGCCTCGCCCTGGAAGAACCGGTCAGGCGACACACAACAGCAGTTCGTAGACGGGGTACCAGTCTGCGGTCAGGTCCTGTGAGGGCGAGTGCGGCGTGGTGTAGGAGCCCCCACTACTGAGGGCCATCTTGCCCCGGTCGTTGGTGCCGGGCAGGTTGTTGATCCACCAGCCGGCCCCCACCAGTCGCCGGGGATCCCGGCGCGGCCGCAACCCCACGCCTTGCCGTATCCGGCGGCGTTGTCGTAGCCGCAGAACTTGCCCGATGGGCAGGAGGCGGCCAGTTCCGCCCGTGAATCCACGCCGCGTAGCATCGTCACGCCATTGCCGAGATCGATCAACTCGACCCCGTCGTCACGGGTGGCGTGACTCTTCTCTGCGAACTCGGTCGTCGTCCTCGACGGCGTGGCCGCCGACACTGGCACCGCGCTCACGAACAACGCACCCAGAGCGAGCGCGATGACCACAGCGGATTGACGAAAACGCATGTGAAGCCTCCATTCATGTCCAGCCGCGGAGCCGGTTGCCCCTCGTGAGAACCAGTGTCGACAGGCTGGGTGGAAGGTGCGTTGAAGGGCGCCGAGTCCGGCGGACCATCCAGTCGCACCTTGACAGCGGCCCGCACAGGTCCTGGTCGGCTGCTGTCATACGGGGAGCCTCGCCCTGCGTCGGCCGCGCCCCGTCGTGCCACCCGTGACCAGCACCGTCACGATGGAGAAGGTCCTTGAGTTCGCCGCCGTCATCCTCGTCCGCGTCGGTGCGCCCACGGGTGCATACTCGCCTCGTGACCCAGGGACGCCAGCTGGCAGAGCGGATGTACGACGCGTTCAATCGCCGGGACGCCCCGGCCGCCGGGGAGATCTTCGCCGGCACCTTCTACAGCCATCCGTTGCGGGCCAGCGGCTGGGAGTGCGTGCAGCGGGCCTGGCAGCAGATGTGGGCGCAGCATCCCGACCTGAGGGTGACGCTGAAGGATCTGGTCGCGGACGGCGAACGTGTGGCGACCCGGACCGAGATGGTCGGCTTCATCGACGGCCCGGCGGCAACGATGCTGGAGATGCTCACCGTCGACGGCGACCGGATCGTTGAGCTGTGGGGCCTGTCCGCCAGGCCGCAACCCGTACCCACCCCGCCCGAGGTCTGAGAGAGCGCCGTCAGTGGGGCTCTTCCGGGCCCCGACGCCCGGCGCAGGTAGTAAGGATCATCGTGAGCTACGCGGACGTCAACGGGTTGCGGCTCTGGTACGAGGAGCACGGCGAGGGACGACCGCTGGTGCTGCTGCACGGCGGCTACGGCGCGGTGGAGATGTTCGCCCCGATCCTGCCGGCGTTGGCGCAGCGCCGCCGGGTGATCGCGGTGGACCTCCAGGGCCACGGCCGGACCGCCGACGTGGACCGACCGCTGCGGTACGAGTCGATGGCCGACGACGTCGCCGCGCTGCTGCGACACCTCGACCTGCCCGGGGCGGAGGTGCTGGGCTACTCCCTCGGCGGCGGGGTGGCGCTGCGTACCGCGATCCAGCACCCGGAGCTGGTGCACCGTCTGGTGCTGGTCTCCACCCCGTGCAAGCGGCAGGGCTGGTATCCCGAGGTGCTGGCGGCTATGGCCGGTCAGGACGAGCAGTTCGGCGAGCGGATGCGCGGCACGCCCCCGCACCAGCTCTACGTGAGGATCGCTCCCCGGCCGCAGGACTGGCCGGTGCTGTGGGCCAAGACCGGCGCCCTGCTGCGCCGCGAGTACGACTGGTCGCCGGAGGTGGCAGCCCTCGCTGTGCCGATCCTGCTGGTCTTCGCCGACGCCGACGCGATCCCGGTCACCCACATGGCCGAGTTCTACCGGCTGCTCGGCGGCGGCCACCGGAACCCGGGCGGAGCCGGCACCGACCGCCCCACCTCCCGCCTGGCAGTACTCCCCGGCCTTACCCACCACGACGTCCCCACCACACCCCTCCTACCCCACCTGGTCCTCCCCTTCCTCACCCACCAACTCCGCCCCTAGGTTTCTCGCGCGATCAAGAGGTTTGCGTCACGAGACCCGCCGCCGATGACGCGAACCTCTTGGTCATCATGCTGTCTCGGGGTGGGTGAGGCGGTGGGCCAGCCAGGGGAGGAGGGCGTCGGCCTGGGACTGTTGGAAGGGGCGGACGGTGGGGATGCCGGGCGGCGGCGGGCGGCGGGCGCTGTCGGTGAAGAAGCCGGCCAGGCCAGCGTAGAAGCCGGTCAGGACGGCGGATTCGACGTCGGCGGTGCGCGGCGACCGGCGTAGCAGCATCTCGGTGTCGTGCCCGCCGTGCAGCCGTACGTTGACCAGCAACAGCGCGGTGTCCAGCCAGGCGGGGCCTCGACAGGCCCACGGCCAGTCCACCACGGTGACCCTCCCGTCCGGCCCGATCAGCAGGTTGTCGGCGCGGACGTCGAGATGGCACAGGGTGTCCCCGGTCAGCGCGGCCAGCCCCCGGTCGGCCGCCGCACAGAGTTCGGTCAGGTGCGTGGCTGCCCACGGGTCGAGCCGGGGTGGTGGGTCGGCGGCGATCCGCCGCCAGCCGGCGAAGTCGTGGGCCAGCCGCTCGGCGGCGGTCGGTACGTCCGGCACCGGGTTCGGAGTGAGCGTGGCGGCCAGGGTGTCGAGCGTGTGCAGTACCGGGTCGAGTTCGGCAGTTCGCCAGGGCGTGTGCGGGTGCCGGCCGTCGACGTCGGTGAGGACCAGCGCCACCCACTCGCCGTCGTCGTGGCAACCGAGCAGCCGGGGCGTCGGGGCGGTCCGGGGCAGGGCGGCGGTGTGCCGGGCTTCGGCGCGGTGCATCCGGGGGCTGTCCGGGTTCAGTGTCGGGCCGACCGCCTTGACGAACGCCCGCCGGCCGCCGGCCGTACTGACCCGGTCTGCGGTACCGGGGGAGTACCCACCGGGTTGGGAGACCGCCTCGACCACCCGGTCACCGATGATCTGCTCCACCGCCTGCCGGACGGACCAGGGCAACTCCCCCCAGCCAATCCTGCCCCCACCCCCACCCATACCCCCACCCCCGCCCCCACCGTCCATCCCCCCACCATGCGCGGCCCCCCAA
>NZ_JBTMMT010000039.1:0-62109 GCF_055517075.1 Micromonospora sp. DSM 43699 | reverse complement strand
GTGTCGACCGCCGAGGTCGACGTGGTGGAGGCGCACGGTACGGGTACGACGTTGGGTGAACCGATCGAGGCGCTGGCGATTCTGGCGACGTACGGTCGGGAGCGGGAGCGGCCGTTGTGGTGGGGGTTGGGGCTGGCGATGGCGGTGTGCAACGTGGCGGGGGCGGCGGTGGGGGCGCGGCTGGCGTTGCGCCGGGGGGCGGGGTTCGTGCGGGTGGTGTTGCTGGTGGTGGTGGCGGCGCTGGTGGTGAAGTTGGGTTACGACCAGTGGTCGGCCGGCTGAGCGTGCGGTGGCGCCCAACCGGCCCGACGGTGGGCTCAGGCGTGCCGGACGGCGGTGTCGTAGTCCAGGCGGGGCAACCGGGGGTACCAGGCGTCCGGGCCGGGGTGGCCGATGTTGACCAGGAGTAGGGACTTCCAGCTGGTGCCGGCGAAGAACTCGGCGTCGACACCGGCGGGGTCGAAGCCGCCCATGGGGCCGGCGGCGAGACCGGCGGCGCGGACGGCGAGCAGGAAGTAGCCGACCTGGAGTCCGGCGTTGAAGCGGGCCATGTTCTCCCGTCCGGTGGGGTCGGCGGCGAAGTGCTCGCGCATGCCGGGGCGGACCGGGAAGACGGTGTCGAGATGTTCGTGGAAGTCGGTGTCGGCGGCGAGGACGGCGACGACGGGGGCGGTGGTGGTCTTGGCCCGGTTGCCGTCGGCGACGTGGGTGAGTAGCCGGTCACGGCCTGGGCCGGGGCGGACGAACAGCACGCGCAGGGGTTGGACGTTCATGGCGGTGGGTGGGTACTTGGCGAGGTCGAAGATGGCCCGCAGCTGGTCGTCGCCGACGGGGGTGTCGGTGAAGGTGTTCGCGGTGCGGGCTTCGGTGAACAGCTGGGCCTGGGCGGCGGGGTCGAGGGTGATCAACTGGTCGGGCAGGACGTGGGTCATGGCTGGCCTCCGGTCGGATCGGATGTGCTGCGGCAACGATAGCAGCTAGTTTTTTCGTAGTCGCTAGGGTGAGGTGCAGACCACGTATGCTGGACAGATGACGACGTGCCCCCCTGTCGACGACGGGCCCCGCGCCTGCCCGGGGGGCCTGTCCCGCGCGTTCGCGTTCCTCGGCAAGAGATGGAACGGCATGATCCTGGGCACCCTCGCCGCCGGCCCGGCCGGCTTCGCCGAGCTGACCCGGGCGCTGCCCGGAATCAGCGAATCGGTGCTGTCGGACCGGCTGGGTGAGTTGGCCCGGGTCGACCTGGTCAGCCGCACGGTCCGGGAAGGGCCGCCGCTGGGAGTCAGCTACCAACTGACCGAACGCGGCACCGCACTGCTGCCGGCGTTGGACGCACTCGCGCGGTGGGCCGACGAGAACCTCCCCACCCGCGGTTGCTGACCGGTGCCGGTCCGCGCCGAACACGACCGTGCCGTACTGGCCGCGCTGCTGCGCCGCGATCCGGTCCTGTACGCCTACCGGTTGGGTGACCTCGACGACTTCTTCTGGCCGTACACCTCGTGGTTCCGGCGCGGAGACCAGGTCGTGCTGCTCTACCACGGGGCTGCGGAGCCGGCCCGGCTGGACGCGGTCACCGGCGCGGGTGAGGTGCTCGGCCGGTCCGACCTACCGGCGCCGTCGCCGCGCTGTGCGCCCGGCTGCGCGACAGCGTCGACCACGTGACGTTGAACGTGAAGACCGACAACGCCACGGCGCTGCGCCTCTACCGGCGGCTCGGTTTCACCCGGGTCGCCCGGTTCGGCGAGTACACGTTGACCATCGGGGCGGGCTGAGCCGCCGCCGGTCAGCGGGAGCGGCTGGGGGAGTCGAACCGGCCGGCGCGGATCTCCCGCAACGCCCGCCGCCGCACGTCACCGTGCAGGGTGTCGACGTAGAGCCGGCCGGCGAGGTGGTCGGTCTCGTGCTGCAACGCCCGGGCCAGGAATCCGCTGCCGGAGATGGTCAGCGGATCGCCGTGCCGGTCGACGCCGTGCACGGTGGCGTGCAGGGCCCGGCGGGTCGGGAAGTACAGCCCCGGGATGGACAGGCAGCCCTCGTCGTCGTCCTGGACCTCCGTCGACACCTCGATGGTGGGGTTGATCAGGTGTCCCCGGTGGCCGTCGGCGTCGTAGACGAACACCTGGGCGTCGACGCCGATCTGCGGAGCGGCGACGCCGGCCCGGCCGGGCGCACCGAGCAGGGTGTCCATCAGGTCGTCCACGAGCTGCTGCAACTCGGCGTCGAAGCGGGTCACCGGGGCACAGGCGGTGCGCAGGACGGGATCACCGATGATCCGGATGGGGCGTACGGTCATGCCCGGAAGGCTATCCGGGTGGCACCGGTGACGCTACGTCGGCGCACCGGTCGGCCACCAGGGCGGCGACGCCGTCGAGGACCCGGGCCAGACCGAACTCGAACGCCCGGGTCGGGTCGACGGCGGCCTGGTACTCCTGCCCGGCGGCGGCCCCGACCCGGGCGGCCGTCGGGAAACGGGCCGGGTCCATGACCCTCTCCAGGTACGGTGCGTGCGCCCGCCACCACTGTTCGTCGGTCAGGCCGGTGCGTCGGGTGGCCTGGGCGGCTTCGACCGCGCCGCGTACCGCGCCGTGGACGTAGGAGTCGACGAGGGTGATCACGGCGTCCATCTCCAGGTCGGTCAGGCCGACGCCCTCGACGGCGCGCAGCGCGTGGTCGTACCGGGCGGTGACCTGGGGGCCCAACGGTGGTCGGGTGGTGGCGACCTGCAACAGCCACGGGTGGCGCAGGTACAACGCCCAGGTGTCCCGGGCGAGGCGTTCCAGCCGACCCCGCCAGCCACCGGGGACGTCGGTGGGGCGGGGCGTCTCGCCGTGCACGGTGTCGAGCATGACGTCGAGCAGTTCACCCTTGCCGGGCACGTGGGTGTAGAGGGACATGGTGCCCACGCCGAGTCGTTCGGCGACCCGGCGCATGGACAGCGCGGCGAGCCCGTCGGCGTCGGCGACCTCGATGGCGGCCCGCACGATCCGGTCGACGCCGAGGTCACCGCCGCCGCGGTTGGCCCGGTCCCGGGTACGCCAGAGCAGGGCGAGGCTGCGCGCGGGGTCGCCGGTGCCGCTGTACTCGACGTGCATGCCGCCACCCTAGCCGTATGGTGTACGGCCGGTGTGTTCAGCCGGCGGCGAGCAGGGCGCGCACCGGGGCGGCCTTGGCGGCGGCCTCGGCGACCTCCGCGGCGGGATCGCTGTCCCAGGTGATGCCGCCGCCGGCCCACAGGTGCAGCCGGTCGCGGTCGGCGGCGACGGTACGGATGGTCAGACCCAGATCGAGGTGCCCGGGACCCACCCAGCCGAACGCCCCCATGCCGGCGCCCCGACCGACGGGTTCGACGGCGGCGATCAACGCCAACGCGGCGTGCTTCGGGGCACCGGTGACCGACCCCCCGGGGCAGGTGGCGCGCAGCAGGTCGGCCAGGCCCACCCCGTCGGCGAGGGCCGCGGACACGGTCGACTCGGCCTGCCACAGGTCACACCAGCGGCGTACCGCGAACAACTCGTCGACGGTCACCGAACCGGTACGGGCCACCCGGGCCAGGTCGTTGCGCTCCAGGTCGACGATCATGATGTGTTCGGCGCGTTCCTTGGCCGAAGCGAGCAGGTCACGGCGGCCGGCGGCGGTCGCCGGGCGGGTGCCCTTGATCGGTCGGGTGACGACCCGGCCGTCGTGCACCGCGACCAGGGTCTCCGGTGAGGCGCAGCCGATCGCCCAGCCGTCGCCGTGCAGGGTGCCGCCGTAGCGGGCGCCGGGCAGCCCGGCGAGGCGGGCCAGCGCGGGTCGCGGGTCGCCGCGGTATCCGGCGGCGGCGTGCCCCACCACGTTGACCTGGTAGACGTCGCCGCGGCCGATGGCGGCGCGGACGGCCCGCACCGCGTCGGCGTGCTGCCCGGCGGTCCAACTGTCCCGCCACGGCCCCACCCGCAACCCGCCTGCCGTCGGACCGGACGGGGTGGGGGTGGCGGCGTGGGCGTAGACCACCACGGCCACGTCCGGCAGGCCGGGCGTCGGGCTGACCGCGCCGACGGGTGCGCCGACCATCCGGGCGCCGGCGGCGGCGGAGACGAACACGGCGGCCCCGCAGGGACCATCGGGCCGGTGGGTCGCCGGTCGGGTCAGGTCCTCGACGGGCAACCCGTGCGCGGTGAGGAACCCGGCGGTCAGCGCGGCCGGGTCACCACCGTCGGTGACGTGCCACTCGAACCGGTCCCGCTCCACCAGCACGCTGCGGCAGCGCACCGGTACTCCCGGTACGTCGACCGACGCCATTGGGAGCGTTTCCACGCCGGGTGGACCATTCCCGCTCATCCGTTCAGCGGATTTCGGGGCGACATGACGGAAGGCCGCTCGATCCGACACGGCGTCCCTTGGTACTGTGCGTCACTGGTCATGTGAACCATGACACAGTGCCCCCACAGTCCGGAGAACCCGATGTGCCAGCACCAGATCACCTGCCCCTCCGCCGAAGCGACCGACCGGGACGCCGCCCGGGTCATCGCCTGCTTCCCCGAGCAGGGCTGGAGCCTGCTCTGCAACGGTGTCATCGTCTTCGAAGACACCGGTGAACTCCTTCCCGACGGCAGCACAATCGCCCCGCACCGCGGGCCGGCCCGACACGCCCTCGTCGCCTGACCCGCACCCGGGTCGCGTGACCTGCTCACCGAGCGTGGGCAGGCCCGACCAGGACACCCCAGGCTAGCCCCCGGGACAGGGGCCGCCCTCCCCCGGTCGCCGCACCGGGGCGGCACGTCCGCCGCCCCGGCACCGCGCCTCAGTCCTCGAACGCCTCCGGCGCCGGACACGAACACACCAGGTTCCGGTCGCCGTACGCGCCGTCGACCCGCCGCACCGGCGGCCAGTACTTCCCCACCCGGTCCACCCCGGCCGGGTACGCCCCCACCGACCGCGGATACGGGTGCGACCACCGGTCACCGGACACCATCACCGCGGTGTGCGGGGCGTTGGCCAACGGGTTGTCCCCCGCCGGCCACTCCCCCGAGGCCACCCTGTCGATCTCCGCCCGGATCGCGATCATCGCCTCGCAGAACCGGTCCAGCTCGGCCAGGTCCTCACTCTCGGTCGGCTCCACCATCAGCGTCCCCGCCACCGGGAACGACATCGTCGGCGCGTGGAACCCGTAGTCGACCAACCGCTTCGCCACGTCGTCGACACTCACCCCGGTCGCCTTCGACAACCCCCGCAGATCCAGGATGCACTCGTGCGCCACCAGGCCCTTGTTGCCCGCGTACAGCACCGGGAAGTGCTCCCGCAGCCGCACCGCCACGTAGTTCGCGGCCAGCACCGCCACCCCCGTCGCCCGGGTCAACCCCGCCGCACCCATCATCCGCAGGTACGCCCACGGGATCGGCAGGATGCCCGCCGACCCGTACCGGGCCGCCGAGATCGCCGGTGCCCCCGGCACCGGGGCAGCCGACGGATCACCGGGCAGGTACGCCGCCAGGTGCGCCCGCACCGCCACCGGACCCACCCCCGGCCCACCACCACCGTGCGGAATACAGAACGTCTTGTGCAGGTTCAGGTGCGACACGTCCGCCCCGAACCGCCCCGGCTTGGCGAACCCGACCAACGCGTTGAGGTTCGCCCCGTCGACGTACACCTGACCACCGGCGTCGTGGACCTTCGCACACAACGACGCGATGCCCGTCTCGTACACCCCGTGCGTCGACGGGTACGTCACCATGATCGCCGCGAGCGCGTCCCGGTGCTTGTCGATCTTCGCGTCGAGGTCGACCAGGTCCACGTTGCCGTCGGCGTCGCAGCCGACCACCACCACCCGCATCCCGGCCATCACCGCCGACGCGGCGTTCGTGCCGTGCGCCGACGACGGGATCAGACACACGTCCCGGTGGGCGTCCCCCCGGTCCCGGTGGTAGGCACGGATCGCCAACAACCCCGCCAACTCCCCCTGCGACCCCGCGTTGGGCTGCACACTGACCGCGTCGTACCCGGTCACCTCCGCCAACCATCCCTCCAACTGGGCGATCAGCTCCCGGTACCCGGCGGTCTGCGCGTCCGGCGCGAACGGATGCAGGTGGGCGAACTCCGGCCAGGTCACCGGCTCCATCTCGGTGGTCGCGTTCAGTTTCATCGTGCACGACCCCAACGGGATCATCCCCCGGTCCAGGGCGTAGTCGAAGTCCGCCAACCGGCGCAGATAGCGCAGCATCGCCGTCTCCGAGTGGTGACTGCGGAACACCGGATGGGTGAGGAAGTCCCCGTCCCGCACCAACGCCGCAGGCAGGGCCACCTCCGCCGCAGGCAGGGCCACCTCGACGTCCCCGTCGACCGGGTCGACCCCGAACGCCGCCCACACCGCCGCCAGGTGCGCCGCCGTGGTCGTCTCGTCACACGACACCCCCACCCGGTCGGCGTCGACAAGCCGCAGGTTCACCCCCCGCTGCGCCGCCGCCGCCACCACCCGCGCCGCCCCACCCGGCACCACCGCCGTCACCGTGTCGAAGAACGCGACGTCGGTGACGGCGACGCCACCGGCCCGCAACCCGGCCGCGAGCCGCACCGCCATCCCGTGGGTACGCCGCGCGATACGCCGCAACCCCTCCGGCCCGTGGTACACCGCGTACATGCCGGCCATCACCGCCAACAGCACCTGCGCGGTGCAGATGTTGCTGGTCGCCCGCTCCCGCCGGATGTGCTGCTCCCGGGTCTGCAACGCCAACCGGTACGCCGGCTCACCTGCCGCGTCCCGGGACACCCCGACCAGCCGGCCCGGCAACATCCGCTCCAACCCCGCCCGCACCGCCAGATAACCGGCATGCGGCCCACCGAAGCCCATCGGCACCCCGAACCGCTGCGTCGTGCCCGCCGCGATGTCCACCCCGATCCGCCCCGGCGCCCGCAGCAGCGTCAACGCCAACAGGTCCGCCGCCACCGTCACCAACGCCCCCACCGCGTGCGCGGCGTCGACAAACGGCGCATGATCCCGCACCGCACCCGACGCCCCCGGGTACTGCAGGTGCAGCCCGAAGAACTCCGCCGGCAACTCCTGCACCGCCAGGTCGACCACCCGCACCTCGATACCGAGGGGCTCGGCCCGGCCGGCGAGCACCGCGACGGTCTGCGGCAACGCGTCCGCGTCGACCACGTACACCGCGCTGCGGCTCTTCGACGCCCGGCGGGCCAGGGTCATCGCCTCCGCCGCCGCGGTCGCCTCGTCGAGCATCGACGCGTTCGCCGTGGCCAGCCCGGTCAGGTCGGTGACCATGGTCTGGAAATTCAGCAGCGCCTCCAGCCGACCCTGACTGATCTCCGGCTGATACGGGGTGTACGCCGTGTACCAGGCCGGGTTCTCCAACACGTTACGGCGGATCACCGCCGGAGTGTGCGTACCGTGGTAACCCAGGCCGATCATCGACACCGCCACCGTGTTACGGGCCGCCAACGCCCGCAGCTCGGCGATCGCCTCCCGCTCGGTGGCCGGCGCCGGCAGATCCAGGGTGCCGTGCCAGCGGATCACCTCGGGAATCGCCGCGTCCATCAGCTCGTCGATCGAGCCGTACCCGACGGCCTCCAACATGCGACGCTCATCGTCGGCACCGGGACCGATATGCCGGTCGGCGAACTGCTCTACGGTCATGCGTGCGCTCCAGACTCACGGCGAGGTCGACGGATCAACCTCCCCCTGAGTCACGCGCACGGCGCTCCACAGTGCCTGCCCGTCGCGGTCCTTCTGCCTGAGAGGTTCCGGGGAGAATCTGCCCCTTCGGCGCCGCCCGGATACAACTGGGCGATCTCTCCCGCGCGGGTGGTGTCGGCATGGTCAACGCTACCAGCGCCGCTGTTACCGGCGGATGTCGTACCCCCGGGTCAGCCCGCCACCGGCGTCGCCGCCGGCACCGGACCCGACCCGCCGCGCGCCGACGGCACGGCGGCGGCCACCCGGTCGGCCAACCCGGTCAGCACCCGCCCCAACGGGGCGTCCACCCGCAGCGCCGCATACCCGTCACCCCGGGTGGCACCCTGGTTGGCGATCACCACCGGGATGCCCAACGTCGCCGCCCGCGACACGAACCGCCGCCCCGACAACACCGTCAACGACGACCCCAACACCAACAACGACCGCGCCCCACCGACCATCGCGAAACACCGCGACACCCGCTCCGCGGGCACCGCCTCCCCGAAGAACACCACGTCCGGTTTCAGCATCCCCCCACCACAACACGTGCAGTCGACCATCCGGAACCCGGCCACCCGGTCGTCGTCGAGCTCCACGTCACCGTCCGGATTCACCACGTCGACCCTCACGTCGAACCCCGGGTTCGCCGCGACCAACCGCCGATCCAGATCCTCCCGCGACGTACGGTCACCGCAACGCAGACACACCACCGTGTCGAGCCGGCCGTGCAACTCCACCACCTGCCGACTACCCGCCGCCGAGTGCAGACCGTCGACGTTCTGAGTGATCACCCCGTCGACCAGACCCGCGGCCTGCAACCGGGCCACCGCCCGATGACCGTCGTTCGGCGCCGCCCGCGCGATCAACCGCCACCCCAGGTGACTACGCGCCCAGTACCGCCGCCGGGCCACCGGATCCCCGGTGAACGTCTGGTACGTCATCGGGGTGTGCCGACGGGCCGCACCGGTCGGCCCCCGGTAGTCGGGAATACCCGACTCGGTGGACAACCCCGCCCCGCTGAGCACCACCACCCCACCGGCGGCGACCAGCCCGGCCAACGCGTCGCTCGTCTCCGTCACCGGTCCATGCTGCCTCAGCCGACCCACCCGCGGCGACCCGAAGACACCTGCACCCGCCGCACCGGCCCCACACCCCGCGGCAGACCACACCCACCGCAGCGGATCAGCCGCCCAGCACCGCCCGCAACTGGGCGCTCGCCCCACCCGCCGCCGCCGCATCCGCCCGCAACTGCTCCGACTGCGCCGACAGGTACGCCTGCCACCGGTTCAGCTGCTGCTGCGCCGCCGCGACCGCCGCCAACGCCGCCGCATGCCGCTCCTCCAACGCCTGCAACTTCCCGGCCAACTCCGGCGACGGCCCCCCACCGGACAGCGGACCCGACCCGCCCACGTCACCGGCCCGCCGATGCGCCTCCGCCAGGATCTCCTCCGCCTGCCGCCGGGCATCCGCGATGATCTCCGCACCCTCCGCGCTGGCCTCACCGATCGTCCGGTTCGCCTCGTCCTGCGCCCGCATCGCCAACTCGACCACCATCGGATCCGGGCCCTGCGGCGCACTGCTCGGCAACGTCCCGTGCCGCAGCATCTCCACCTGACTCAGCAGCCCCTGGTTCTCCCGCCGCTGCCGCTCCAACTCCGCCGTCAACAACCCGATCCGGTCATCCGCCGACCGCACCACCGACGCCACCTCGTCGGCGGACAACCAGTGACTACCCCGGAACCGCCGCTCCTCCAACACCGACAACTGGCGGGTGATCTCACCCTGCTCGGCCCCGACCCGGTCGGAACGGTCGACGCTCATCGTGCACCTGTCCCACTGAAGTCACGCGGAGCACCGGAAACGGCCTCGGCGAGCGGCGGATAAAGAGAATGATCATAGCTCTCCGTCAGGATCTGCTCCGGTTCCACACCCGAGCGCACCAGGATCGCCACCGTCTCCCGGGTCATCTCCGGACTCCCACACACCAGGATCTCCGTGTCCGACCACGGCCCCAACCGCACCGCCGTGTCACCGGCCCGCCCGACCGCACCCCGCCAACCCCAACCCGTCTCCACCGTCGGCACGTACCGCAACCACCCCGACCCACCCTGCCAACCCGCCGCCGGCGGCATCGACGCCAACCGCGACAACGTCGGCTCGTCATACAGGTCGTCCGGAGTACGCCCACCCACCACCAACGTCGTACGCCGCCCCGCGCCCTGCTGCACCGCCTCCACCACCGCCCGCAACGGCGCCAACCCCGTCCCCCCGGCGATCAACAACAACGGCAACTGCGGCGACCTGTCGTACGACGACAACGCCGTCCCCGTCGGATGCCCCAACAACAACCGCTCACCCGCCCGCAACCTACGCACCAGATGCGTGGAGAACCGGCCCGCCGCCCGGACATGGAACTCGATCGTCCCGTCCGCCCGCGGCGCGTTCGCCGGCGACAGATACCGCCACGTCCGCAACTGCGGCACCTGCACCGGCAACGACTGACCCGGCCGGTACGCACACAGATAATTCGGACGCACCGTGAACACCACGACGTCGGCGCGCCGCCGCTCCACCGTCAACACCTCCGCCTCCCAGTGCGGCGGCGACGTCCGTTCCGCCTCCGCCGCGCCGTCGAGCATCACCTTCGCCACCAACTCGTACGCCGCCGCCCACTGCGCCCGCAACGCCGGAGTGAAGTACGGGCCGAGGAACCGCTCCAACGTCGCCAACAACGCCTGACCCACCCAGATGTAGTGCCGCTCCCCCAACGCCACCGGATTACCCCGCTGGTCCCGACCGTGGAACCGACGGTGGTCGGCACCCAACCGCTGCGCGAACGTCGTCAACGCCCCCGGATCGTCCAGACTGGTGATGATGTGCCCCAACGCCGCCAGGAGCTTGTCCTCCTGATACTGCATGTTCGTCGGAAACATCGACCGGGCCTCCGGCGCCACCACGAACAACGTGGCATAGAAATACTTCGCCGCCTCCGGCCCGGCAGCGGAGAACTGGCTCCAACTCTGGCGCAACGCCGCGTTGTCCATCCTCAGTCCTCCTGCGCGCGAGCCAGGTCATGACGCTCACGCAACGTCATCTCCACCACACCGTCCGGGTCGTAAGCGCGGTCAGCCTGCCACAGATTCGGATTCGGCACCCGGGTGTCGTAATAGCGGTGATGCACCGCGTGCAACGCCGCCCACCCCACACTCCCGTTGAGCCACGACCAGTCACCGTGCACCGGCCGACCCGCCCGCTCCTCCTGCGCACAGAACTTCATGAACAACTCCGACTCGGTGTGCGGATCGGACACCCGCACCCCCGCCACCCGGAACGAATGCAACACCGCCTGGTTCAACACCAACGCCGCATGCTCCCGCCACAGCGTGTCCTCCCGCGACGTGTCCAGCCCCAACCCCGCCGCCACCACAGGCAACTGGTCGTACCGCTCCCGGTCGCCCATGTTCCGGGTCCCGATCTCGTCACCCAGGTAATGCCCGTTGAACGGCGCGCAACTGTAGTCGACCCCGCCGACACGCAGACGCATGTTACTGATCACCGGCAGCGCATGCCAACGCAGCATCAGATCCGCGAACCACGGATGATCCGGATGACTCAACGCCACCTCCCGCACCAGCTCCCGCGGCACCTCCCACACCGTCGGCCGCTCCTGCGCCGTCTCGATCACCCACGGCAACAGGTCGAACCGCCCCGGCACCGGCGGCGGACGCCACCCCAACCGGCGCGCCGCCCGCACCATCCCCACCTGCGCCGGATCCCCCACCACCGAACCGTCAGCACGCACATGACCGCAGTAACGGACCAACTGGTCGTTCCAGATCCGCGCCCGCGGACCCACCCCCGGCCGATCCGGCGCGAACACCGTGATCACCGACTGGATACGCCCCCCGTTGTCCCCCGCCGCCAGATGCGCCGACAACTCCTGGGCGATACCCGCCGCCGTCGACACGTGCCGACGGTCCCGCACCCGCAACCCCGCCCACCGCACCCGCCCCACACACCGCGCCGACTGCCGCCACGCCACCCGCGCCCCGTACACCAGCTCCTCCCGGGTGTGCCGGTAGGAACCGGTCAACGCGATCTCCTCGCGCACCTCCGCCCACCGCGCCGCCAACCCCGACAACTGCCGTTCGGCGTACATCGACTCCAGGAACTCCGCCGCCTCCGCCGCCACGTCCACACCGGCACCGACCGGTTCAGCCGGCGGAAGTGCGGCCGTCACCGGGCAACGCGCCCCGGCGGCAAGATCGGCGACAGCACCACCGGCCCGCGCGGAACCCAGACCGACATAGTGATCAATGTGCACTTCGGTTCGTTTCCCGTCCTCGGCGGGACCACGGATGCGACCCCCGCACCATGGTCCACGCATCAGCTCGACGCCACCACCAACCATCACCCAACGTGATCAGTCGATGTCCCCCGTGATCGCCCTGGACAGGATTCCTGGCCCCACCACAGCTGTCAACAACACGACCCCACCACCGGAAATCCACAGTGGACGCCGCCACACCCCAGTCCCACCCAGGGCACCACGCCAGCCACGACCTGCATCGATGCGACAAAAATCACTACCCACCCACGAAAAAACGCCGCGACCGGAACCCGGCCGCGGCGTCCCCGACACCCCGCTCAACCCGCCCTACGCCGCGCCCGCCGCGCCGCCAGCTCGTCACCCACCACACCCGACGACGAACCCTCCGCAACCTCACCACCGGCCGGCACCGACACCCCACCACCGGCCACCGCCGGCTCCGCCGGCAGATGCGACAACGAACCCTGGATCTCCTTGAACGCCCCACCGATCGCTATCCCGAACACACCCTGCCCACCCTGCAACAGGTCGACCACCTCCTCCGGAGAACGACACTCGTACACCGTCGTCCCATCCGAGATCAACGTGATCCCCGCCAGGTCCTCCACCCCCCGCGACCGCAACGCCTCGATCGCCTTACGGATGTTCTGCAACGACACCCCGGCATCCAACAACCGCTTGACGACCTTCAACACCACCAGATCCCGGAACGAGTACAACCGCGACGTACCCGAACCCGACGCGTCCCGCACACTCGGCACCACAAGCGTCGTCCGCGCCCAGTAATCCAACTGGCGGTAACTGATCCCCGCCGCATGACACGCGGTCACACCCCGGTATCCGACCGCACCGTCACCGTCCAACGGCACCGGCGACGACACCACCGGCGGCTCGCCCCGCTCCACACCTGGCTCAGGATCCCGCGGCTCGTGCATCCCGACAACCTCCCCGTCAGTGCGGCAACCCGCCGTTTCCCACGACGTGCACCCCTCGACACGGCAACCCTAACGCCGCACCCAGGGGTTACCACGGAGAAACCGGCGCGACACGCCGCGCGACGACACACCGCACCACGGCACCGCCACCGCGACACCGACGAGAACCGGCGATCAGCCGGCGAAATCCTCCGGACGCACCTGCTCCAGGAACTCCCGGAACTTCTCCACCTCGTCCTCCTGCTCGTCGGGAATCACGATCCCCGCCTCACTGAGGACCTGCTCCGCACAACGAATAGGCGCACCAACCCGCAACGCCAACGCGATCGAATCACTCGGCCGGGCCGACACCCGCACCCCGTCACCCAGCAACAGATCAGCGTAGAAGACGTTCTCCTTCAACTCCGTGATCTCCACCGCCTGCAACGGCGCCTTCAACGCCGCCAGCACGTCCCGCAACAGATCATGCGTCAACGGCCGGGCCGGTTTGACCCCCTGCTGCTCGTAGGCGATCGCCGTGGCTTCGACCGCACCGATCCAGATCGGCAGATAGCGGTCGCCCTCGACCTCCCTGAGCAGGACGATCGGCTGGTTGCTGGGCAACTCCACCCGAACCCCGACCACGCTCAGCTCGCGCACCGCCGCCTCCGTGTCGTTGTCACCTACACCCGCCGCGCCCTGTCCCTGCACGGTACACGGACCGCGACACGGCCGTCCCATCCGCACCAGCACACACCACGCGCCAGAAAAGGGATTACCCCGGCAAGCCTACGGCACGCTTCCCGGGGCAGAACCTTCCGCACACCTCACCGACCCAACGTCGACCGCAACCCCACCCGCACCAACGCCGCGTGCAACTGCTGCGACAACGCCACCAACTCCCGCGCCGTCTCCGCCGCCCGCGCCCGCGCCGCCGGATCCGACTGCCGCGCCAACGGCGCCACCAACTGCGCGAACAGGCCGACCTCACGATCCGCCGACGACCGGTAACCCCGCAGATGCCGAGGCTCCAGGCCGTACGCCGCCAGCCCCGCCACCGCCTGCGCGATGATCAACGCATCCGCGTCATACCACCCCGGCGGATCCGGCACCAACACACCCAGCCGCTCCAACTCACCCAACGTCGACTCGGCGATCCCACTACGCGCCACCAGATCGGCCCGCCCGAGCCGCACCTGCGACTCAGGCTCCTCCACCGACCGGCCCGGCACCTCACCACCGGGACCCACCGCCACCAACGTCGGACGCTGACGACCCGGCGCCTCGTCGCCACCGTCCCACTGCGCCAACTGCTCGCGAATCACCCGCAACGGCAGATACTGATCCCGCTGCGCCGTCAGCACGAACCGCAACCGGGACACATCGTCCCAGCTGTACTTCCGGTAACCCGCCGCCGTCCGCTGCGGCTCCACCAGACCCTCGGCCTCAAGGAACCGCAACTTCGAAATCGTGACGTCCGGAAACTCCACCCGCAGCTGACCCAACACCTCACCGATACTCATCAGCGGGTGCGACCGGGCCGCCCCGGACGGTACGGAGGCCGCAGGCTCGTTCACCCCCGGCCGGCCTCCTCCTCCGGGCGAGGACCGGCGATGAAGACCACCCGGAACTTACCGATCTGCACCTCGTCACCATTGCTCAACGTGGCCGCCTCGACCCGCTCCCGGTTCACGTAGGTGCCGTTCAGGCTCCCCACGTCCCGCACCGTGAACGTCCCCGAATCCCGATGGAACTCCGCGTGCCGCCGCGACACCGTCACATCGTCCAGGAAGATGTCACTGTCCGGATGCCGGCCACTCGTCGTCACATCATGATCCAACAGGAACCGGGCACCCGCATTCGGGCCCCGACGAACCACCAGCAGCGCCATACCCGGCGGCAACGAGCCGGACATCCGACTCGGCACCACATCGGTGTCCGGACCCTCCAGCACTTCGTCCAGCGAACCGAGATTGAGCGTCGAAGTGACGTCGAGCGGGGGGAACTCGTCGCCTGGGCGCGTCATGGGACCACCTCACGGATCAGTTCGGTCAACGTCAAGGTGACGGCGGGATGGCCACCGGGCAGATCACACACCCAGCGGCTGGCTCCCCGTGCCCAGGAAGGCAATCACCCAACGCTCACCATTTTTGGGGTTCTCGGTCGACTGGGCGAGCCTAGCCAGCGCCGAAATGCAGGGCAACCGGACGCGCGGAGAACATCACCCACGCCCGGCACGACACCACTCAGTTCTCGGTGAGCTCACGGTACTCATCAGCGGACAACAAACCGTCCACCGCCGCCGGATCCGCCGGTGCGATCTCCACCAACCAACCCGCACCGTACGGATCCGAATTGATCACCTCGGGAGAATCACCCAACGCCTCGTTCCGCGCCGCCACCGTACCGCTCACCGGCGCGTAGATCTCCGACACGCTCTTGGTCGACTCGATCTCGCCCAACGACTCACCGGCCTCCACCACCACACCGGAGTCCGGCAACTGGACGAACACGATGTCACCCAACGCATCCTGCGCGAACTGGGTGATACCGACCCGGACGTTACCGCCCTCGGCACCGGCCACCCACTCGTGCTCGGCGGTGTAACGCAGACCCTCAGGAATCACCAGCGCGTCCCTCATCCATCGATACGCCGGGACGGACCCGGCGCGGCCGCGCCGGTCAGGAGACCGGACGGGCGTGTTCCAGCTTCAACGGCGCGTGCAGCGCCGAAACCTCGGCAACCTCACGCTCCTCGACGCTCACGTTACCGCCGTCACCGCGAACCGATGCGGCCACCCCGCCCGGAATGTTCAACGCGGTACGCATCGTCTCCGGATCCCCGATCACCGTGATCGTGAACGGACCCGTCAACGCCCGCCCGTCCACCACCAACACGTCCCCGGACCCGTCCAGGAAGTACGTCGAGGCGATGATCCGCACCGACGCCCGATCCCCACCGGAGATCTGCATCGCCTCCGCACCCGCACCCCGCAGCTCCTGCACCGCGTCCAGCACCCGATCCGCCCGGATCGGCTTGCCACCCGGGTCGAACCGCACCGCCAGACCCGGCCCCCGCGCCGGCAACGCACCCGACAGGATGCCCAACTCGTCGGCCCGCTTCGTCGCCTCCTGCAACGCCGCCTGCCGACCCTGCTCCCCCGACCGCAACTGCCGCTGACTGTCCTCCAGGCCCTCGATGTCCTGCTGCAACCGCTTCTCCCGGGAATCCAGATCCGAGAAGATCCGTACCAGGTCCTCCTGCCGGGTCGCCGCCAGCGTCGGATCCGTCGACGTGGTCTTCAACTGCACCACCAGCGTGAACCCCAACAACGCCAGCAACGCCGCGATCATCACCCCCGCCGACGACACCTTCCGAGCCGCCCCCGAGGACCCGGCGGACCCCGACGGCTGCGCCCCCGGCGACGCCAACTCCGCCAGATTCACCGTCGCCCCATCGTCGTCACCGGACTCCGCCGGACGACCCTCCGGCGGCTCATCCGGCACCAACGGACTCAACTCGTCCGGATCCGGCGCGTCCGGCCGCGGATCCGGCTCATCCGTCGGCCCGACCGGGTCCGCCGGCTGCGGCCACCCGGTACCCGTCTCCCGATGCTCGTCGCTCACGCCACCAACCTACGCCCGGAACAGGTGCCGGCGGATCGCCGCCACGTTGCCGAAGATCCGCACCCCCAGCACGACCACCACCCCCGTGGACAACTGACCACCCACCCCCAACTGGTCACCCAGATACACGATCAACCCGGCCACCAGGACGTTCGAGATGAACGACACCACGAACTGCTTGTCGTCGAAGATCCGGTCCAACTTCGCCCGCACCCCACCGAACACCGCGTCGAGCGCGGCCACCACCGCGATCGGCAGGTACGGCTGCAACGCCGCCGGCACCGTCGGATCAAGATAGATCCCCAGCACCACACCGGCGAGCAACGCCAGCACCGCGATCATCGGACACCTCCGGAAGAGCGGGAAGACGGACCCGGACCGGACGACCCGGTACCGGACGGACGAACAGCACCCGAACCCGTCGACGACGGACTCGGACTGACCGACGGCTCCGCGTAGCGTAGCCGTGGCTCCGGAGCGGCCGGCAGCGTGAGGTCGTCCGCCTCACGCACCTCGAACGACAACCCCGTGTCCCGGGCCACCCGACGCATCAGATACGCCGACCGGCTGTCGTCGAACTTGTCCCGCAACGACCTCGGCCCGATCGCCGACACCTCGTACGGGCTGGTCACCGGACGGAAGTCCACCAGGATCGCCGCCCCCGCCGACCGGATCGTCGACGTCGCCGTCAACCGCTGCCCGTTGATCGAGATCGCCTCCGCACCCGCGGCCCACAGGTCGTTCGCGACCTTCTGCAGATCCGAGTAGATCACCCGCGACGGCCCGGCCCCCGAGTCACCGCCCACCGCCCCGTCGTCCTGCACGGGCGCGTCGGCCAACCGCACCACCACCCCGTCCCCCCGCACCCGGCCCAGCCCGGTACCGGCCTCAAGGTTGCGCAACCGGGCCGCCTGCGAACCACTCAACGCCGCGTCCCGTTGCCGGCCGACCTCCTCGCGCAGCCGCCCGGCCCGCACGGTCATCTCGTCGGTCTCCGCCTCCCGCTGTTTGATCTGCGCGATCAACGCAGCCCGCGCCTGACTGCGACTCGGCTCGTCGGCCATCGTCTCCCGGTACGCCACCGCGAACAGGAAACCCACAGCGGCGACCACCACGATCGCCACCGCCCGCGCGGACGCACTCCGCCACCCCCTCGGCGCCGGTGCCTCCCGCCGCCGGGCCGCCGCGTCGGCATAGCCCGGATCCAACGGATTCTGGAACAGCTCGGTGAGGAAGTCCGGGGTGAACAACCGGACCGGCGGCTTCGGCCCGTCCTGCGGCGCGCTCACGCGGCGGCCCCCGAGCGGGCCGCACGGACCAACCGGGACGCCTGCATCACGTACATCGCCCCGGCCACCCAGTACAGCACCAGACCCCACCAGGCCGCCCCCCAGCCGATCGCCGCGGCGGTCGTCGCCGTCACCGACGTGGTCGTCGACGCCAGGAGCAGCACCGGGAAGGCGGCCAGCAGCATGAAGGTGGCGGTCTTGCCGAGGTAGTGCACCGGCGGCGGCCCGTAGCCGTACCGGCGCAGCACCGCCAACGACCCGAGCAGCAGCACCTCCCGTGCCAGCAGCGCCACCGTGAACTGCCACGGCACCACCTCGCGGGCGGTGAAGGCGAGCAGCGTGGCGAGGATGTAGAGCCGGTCGGCCAGCGGGTCGAGCAGCTCGCCGACCCGGCTGACCTGCCCGAGCCGGCGGGCGATCCACCCGTCCACCCAGTCGGAGGTGCCGCCGGCGGCGAGTACCACGATCGCCGCCACGTCCGCCTCCACGACCAGGAAGAGCCACAGGAACAGGGGCACGCCGAGCAAGCGGACGAAGCTGATCAGGTTCGGCAACGTCAGCACCCGGTCCGTCGCGCCGGCGTCACCACCCGATGCACGCGGATGCTCTGCCCGAGCCGGCCGACGTGACACCGAACCTCCCTCCGCAGCACGATCCGGGTGCCCACGTGGGCACCACGGTCAGCCGTGCGCTACCGGGCCGGCGAGTGCCGGCGCCTCGGTGATCCCGGGCCGGGACCTCCCCCTGATCCGGTCCGGGATGGTCGACACCCTGGGCCGGCAGCCACTATATCGGGCGCTCTCGCCTTGTCCGGCGGGACGCGTGGCCGTGGTGCCGTGGCGCGCTGAGCAACCATCCGTAAAGCGTCCTAGGACACAAGGGGACGGGAACGGCAGCGTTCAGGCGGTGCGGACGGCGGGGTCTGCCTGCGGCGGCGTCCCCGAGGCAGCCGCCTGCCCGAAGGCCAGCAACGCCAGCAGCAACTCGTGCTGGGCCCGGGGCGGCATCCGGTCCAACACCGCCTGCACCGCCCGGTGCCGCCGCTGGCGTACCTCGGCCAACAGGGTCACCGCCGCGGCGGTGAGGACCAGTCGCACCTCCCGCCGGTCCCGAGGGTCCGGGGTGCGGCGCAACAGCCCGGTGGCCTCCAACCGGTCACAGAGCCGGCTGGCCGACGAGGGCACCACGTCCAGCAGCTCGGCCAGCCCGTTGACGTTCGTCTCCGGTCGTTCCCTGATCAACGCCAGCACCCGTAGCTGGGTCGGCGGGATCGTCACCTGGTGACGGGAAGTGGCCGAGTCGAGCACGCCGACGAACGCCTCGGCCGCGGCGTCGATCGCCGCAGCAAGATCCGGAGGTCGATCCACCCGCTGTCCCCTGCGATTGTCCGCTGTCGTGTGGCGCTGACCACCGATCATCGTCCGCGCCGCCCGCACCAGTCCAGGCACACGACGACGGCGTCGTCACGTAGATCAGTGTCGGCATGATATGCGAACAGCTCGCGCATCACCGTACCAACCGCCTCCGTCGCCGGTTGCAGCCGAGTCGACCGCATCGACCGGGCCATCGCCCGCTCACCGTAGGCCTCCTGGCCACCTGGTTGCGCGTCGTACACGCCGTCGCTGACCACGAAGAGTCGATCGCCGGGCCGCACGTCGAACTCCTGCACCGTGTACCGGGTCTCGGGGAACATGCCCAACGGCAGTTGCTGTTCCAGGGCGATCCGTTCGACGGTGGTCCCCCGCAGTCGCAGCACGCGCGGCGAACCGGCGTCCACCGCCCGCACCCGGCCGGTGGCGGTGTCCACCGCCAACAGCAACGTCGCCACGTGCCGCTGGCCGCGGTGTTGGTAGAACAGGGTGTCCGAGGCCAGCTCGGCCTGCTCCACCAGGCCGCCGCCCGAGCGCCGCGCGTTGCGGATGGCGTTGACCGTGAGGGCGGTGAGCATCGCGGCGGCCAGTCCGGTGCCGGTGCCGTTGAGGACGGTCAGGGTGAGCCGCCCGGGATCGACCGACCAGTCGAAATGGTCACCACCCACGGAGTACGCCGGCTCCAGCTGCCCGGCCAACAGGAAGGCCTCGTGGGTGACGCTCCGCCCGGGCAACAGGTCCCACTGCATCTCGGCGGCCATGCTGAGTCGCTCCCGACGACGTGTCCGCCGGTAACGGTCGGTCTCCCGGTCCGCGGCCCGCAGGGTGGTGGCCAGGTCGACGGCCAGATCGGCGATCAGGTCCAGCGTCGGGCGGTCCGGGCTGTCGGCCAGCTCGACCAGGAGCACCCCCAGCCGTTCCCCCCAGGCGGTCAGCGGCACCCACACCCGACAATGCCCGCCGTCGTACGGATCGAGCACCGGTTGCTGGCTGCTGAAACAGCGTTGCGCGACGCCCTGGCCGCTGAGGGAGCCGGCAGACAGCTCCGGGTCGAGCACCGACCACAGCCCACTGATCCGGTAGTCGGCCAGGAACACGTCGACCCGTACGGCGGCGAACGTGGACCGGAGAGCCCGGTCGACGGCCTCCACGAGCTGGTCGGGTGGAGCCTCACGTAGCGCACGCGACATCGCTGCGAGCGCATCCGGCATGTTCGTCCCTCCGAGATTCTTGCTACAGGGCAAGCATCATACGGAGCGGTCACCCCACCCCGGTCCCGGGCCACCGGTGCGCCAGGTCACCGAGCAGACGGCGCTGCGCACCCCCGGTCGGCGGGTCACGAGCGGGCCGTTGCGTAGACGGCCCGTCGCACGGGTCACGAGCGGAACGGTCGGGCCCCGGCCATGGTTGCGGTATCGCCCCGCCGGGACCCGCCCGGCCGCGATACTGGCGCGGGCAGGAGGTGCGCGGGGTGAACTCGGCGAACGACGCGGCGGTGGTGGTGGGCGTGGACGGTTCGGAGCCGGCGCTGCGCGCCGTCCGGCTGGCCGCGACGGAGGCGGCGCGGCGACACCGGCCGCTACGGGTGGTGCACGGTTTCATCTGGCCGCTGCTGCGGGTGCCGATCGATCCGGTCGCCGGGAACCCACCCGGCGGCGGGTTGCGTCAGCAAGCGAAGAACCTGGTCGAGGCGGCGGTGGCCGAGGCCCGGGCGGTCAGCCCCGGGATCCGGGTGACCGGCGAGATCCTCGACGGTGAGGCCTCGGCGGTGCTGCTGGGTGAGTCACCCACCGCGGCCGTGATCGTCCTGGGCGACCGGGGCCTCGGCGGATTCACCGCCCTGGTGGTCGGTTCGGTGGCGATCCAGATCGCCACGCACGCAGACTGCCCGGTGCTGGTCGCGCGGGGCCAGGAACACGCCGGCGGCCCGGTGGTGGTCGGGGTCGACGGCGCGGCGTCCCTTGACGCGGTGGAGTACGCCGCGGCGCAGGCGTCCGCCCGGGGTGCCCGGCTGCGGGCCGTGCACGCCTACACCCATCCGGCGTCCGCCCGTCCAGGAGACATCCAACCCCTGGTGTACGACGAGGCCCGGCTGCGCGACGAGGAGGCCGACGTACTCGCCGAGAGCCTCGTCGGCCTCGCCGAACGACACCCCGACGTGCCAGTAGACGCCGAACCGGTGCGCGCCCGACCGGTCGCCGCGCTCACCGAGGCGTCCCGTCGGGCGCAGTTGGTGGTGGTGGGTGGCCGGGGCCACGGCGAGCTGACCGGTCTGCTGCTCGGGTCGGTCAGCCACGGGGTGCTGCACCACAGCGCCTGCCCGGTCGCGGTGGTGCGCAGCCCCGACTGAGCGGACCGGCGCGGTTGGCCGGACGGAGGAAGGGTAGTCGGCGCGGGTACCGCAGGCGAGGACGGACCGAGGAGGCGGCGATGCCAGGACCACGGCCAGGAAGCAACGCGTACGACAAGGAACGGGCACGGCTGCGTGACCTGGTCGAGCAGTCGGGACGCGCCTCCGACCAGGAAGCCAACCAGGTGGCCAACCGGATCCTCCAGGACGACCGGGGCCAGCGTGGCGTGGTCCGGGGCGAACGGACCTACGGCCCCAAGGGCGAACGCGAACCCGGCGACCCGAAGTGAGGCACGCGGGCACCCCGCCGACGCCCGACCCGGTCCGGCGGCGGGGTGCCCGCGTCGTGCCGCCCGGCCGGGGTGGTCCGGGTGGGGCGGCACGACGGACGCGGCCGGTAGCCCGGCGGCGGACACCACCGGGCGGTGGTCAGCCCCGGTCGCTGTGGTCGTCGGCGCGCTGCTGGCCCGGACCGTACGGGGAGGCCTGGCCACGGGGCGTCGGTCGGCCCCGGTCACCCGGCGAGGTGCCCCGGTTCGCGGGATGGCCCGTCACACCTGGGCCCTTGCTGTCCTGCACGGTCGGGTTGTTCCCGTTGCGACGCATCTCGGGCTGCTGCACGTTCGTCACGGGTGTCTCCTTCCGGATGGACGGGCACGGCCCTCCGCGCCCGCCAGCCGGTTACCCGCCACCGCCTGACGCATGCGGCCCCGGGGCATTCCGCCCCCGGGTGCAGGGCTGAGGTGCGGCAGGACGGGTAGTACCGGGAGATGGGGAACGACCGACGGGTGGCCCGGACGTTGCTGGAGCGGCACGGCCGCACCTACGCCGAGGAGGCCGGCATCACGCTGGCCGACCGGCCCGGTCCGCTCTATCAACTGCTGGTGCTCACCACGCTGCTGAGCACCCGAATCCGGGCCCAGGTGGCGGTGGCCGCCGCCCGGGAGCTGTTCGCCGCCGGCTGGCGTACGCCGCAGGCGATGGAGGCGTCACGCTGGCAGGACCGGGTGGACGCGTTGGGTCGCGGCCACTACCGCCGCTACGACGAGCGGACCGCCACGATGCTGGGCACGGGCGCCCGACTGTGTCTGGACCGCTGGCACGGTGACCTGCGGCGGTTGCACCGGGAGACCGGGGGCGAGCCGGCGGCGCTGCGGCGGGGGCTGACCGGGTTCCCCGGCATCGGCCCGACCGGGGCGGACATCTTCCTGCGGGAGGCGCAGACGGTCTGGCCGGACGTGCGCCCGTACGCCGACCGGCGCACCCTGGCCGGGGCGGAACGGCTCGGTCTGCCGGCCGACCCGCACGGGCTGGCCGGGCTGGTCGCCGAGCCGGACTTCGGTCGGCTGGCGTCGGCGCTGGTGCGGGTGGCCCTCGGCGAGGAGTCGGCCGGCGAGGTGACCCGGGCCGCCGCCGCGACCCGCTGAGAGGTGAGCTGACCCGGGCCGTGGTCGCGCCGCTCCGCCGGATCGACCGACGGCTCAGTCGACCGGTTTGTTGCCCGCCGGCTTGGTCAGGTGCCACACCAGCAGGGCGGCCAGCAGGGCCAGCAACACCACCCCACCGGAGACCCCGCCGCCCTCCTCGGTGGAGCTACGCCCGGTCACCCCGAAGTAGATCACCGCGAGACCGGCGAGCACCGCCAGGAACGTCCGCATCCCTCGATCCTTCACGCCCCGCACGGTACGAGCAGCAACACGACCGAAGTAGACGTATCGGACACGCTTCCCTCGTCCGGGCGACGCCGGGCTGGACGAGGGGCGGCAGGCCGCCGATCCGGATCAACCGCTCTCCTGCCCGGGTCAGTCGGTCTCCAGGTCGTCCAGGGAGATCGCGTGGGTCATCAACCAGCGGGCCAGCGCCGCCATGCCGAACAACCACAACGGCGCGGACTCGGTGGGTCCGTTGGTGGCGAAGATGGCGAACCGCAGGTCCGGCGCGCGGTAGGCCTCGATCCGCCAGCGGTGGTTCCGGTCCCGCCAGACCGCCGAAGGGTCCATGGCGTCACGGTAGGCGACCGGGAGCCGGCGGGAGGACGGTTCACCAGCGCGCCCCGACCGGTCGCCCCGGCACGACGCCTCGGCCGGTCAACCGGAGCCGGTCACCTCGCGGGCGTCGTCGGGCAGCCGGCGGGTCAGCCCGCGCCGGTCCAGCAGCTCCAACAGCGGCACCGCCACCCGCCGGGTGGTGTCCAGGGCCTGCCGGGCGGCGCTGAGGGTGAACGGTTGCGGCAGCCGGGCGAGCACCCGTACCGCGTCGTCGGCCGCGTCGGGCAGCAGCACCACGTTCTCCGCCAGCCGCAGTAGCGCCCCGGCCCGGACGGCGGCACCGACCTCCCGGGGCCCGAGGCCCAGCGCGGCCAGCCGGTCGGCCTCCGGCGCGCGGAACGGGTGGGCGGCGTACTCACGGCGGACCCGGTCGACCGCCCGGGCCACCGGCTCGGGCAGCCCGCCGGTGTCACCGACGCCGATCCGGCCGGCCCGTAGCGTCAACGGCGACCGGACCAACGCCTCGACCAGCGCCCGGTCGGGCAGGCCGAGCCGCTGCCGCAGCGCCTCCACCGGGGCGCCCGGCTCCAGGGGGTGCGCGGCAGCCCAGGCGGTGACCTCCTCGACCAGCCGTACCCCCAGCTGCCGCCAGTGCCCGGGGTCGGCCAGCCATTCCCCGGCGACCGGGACGGCGTCACCGGTGATCCCCATCCGGGTCAGGTCGGTGGCCCGGACGAGCCGGCGGCGGCGCAGCTCGCCGGCCAGGTCCGGACGCCCGTCCAGGTCGACGAGGACGGCGGCGCGGGCGGCGGCGGCGCCCCGCCGGGTCAGCGGCGGCGGCGCCACGTCCAGCACGGTCACCCCACCGCAGACGTGGTGCCGCCCCGGATCGCGCAGCAGCGCCCGGTCCCCGACCAGCAGCGGCAACGGACGGGCCAACCGCAGCCGCAGGGTGTCCCCGCCGAGCGGCCGGACCCGGGCCGGCACGGCCGCCGAGCCGACGTGCAGGGTCAGCGTGGCCGGCAGGTCACCGGCCGGGTCACCGGCCAGCCGCACGTCGAGCAGGCCGGTCCGGTGGAACGCGTCGGGGGTGAGCAGCGCGTCGCCCCGACCGAGCCGGTCCCGAGGCACCCCGCGCAGGTTCACCGCCACCCGGGCCACCGCCGCGACCCGCTGCTCGGCCACGCCGAGGCGGTGCAGGCCACGGACCCGGACCGGTTCGGCGCTGCCGGCGACCTCCAACTGGTCGCCGACGCGCAGGCTGCCACCGCCGAGGGTGCCGGTGACCACCGTGCCGCTGCCCCGGATGGTGAACGCCCGGTCGATCCACAGCCGCACCGGCCGGTCGGTCTCCGGCGCGGGCAACCGACCGACCAGCCGGCCCAGGGCGGCGCGCAGGTCGGGCAGGCCGGCACCGGTGACGGCACTGACCGGCACCGACTCCACCGGGCCGAGCGACGTGGCGGCGATCTCCGCCCGGGCCTGCGCCGACGCCGGTCCGGGGTCGGCCAGGTCCGCCCGGGTCACCACCAACAGCCCGTGGGACACCCCCAGGGCGTGCAGGGCGGCCAGGTGCTCGGCCGACTGCGGCATCCACCCCTCGTCGGCGGCGACGACGACCAGCGCCGCCGGCACCGGACCCACCCCGGCGAGCATGTTCGGCACGAAACGCTCGTGCCCCGGCACGTCGACGAAGGCGATCGTGTCGCCGGTGGGCAGGGCGGTCCAGGCGAAGCCCAGGTCGATGGTCATCCCCCGGCGGCGTTCCTCCGCCCACCGGTCCGGCTCCATCCCGGTCAACGCCCGGACCAGCGTGGACTTGCCGTGGTCGACGTGCCCGGCGGTGGCGACGACGTGCATCTCAGTCGGCCACCCGCAGCACCGCGTCGCACAGCGCGCCGTCGGCGTCGGCGGGGACGCAGCGCACGTCCAGCAGGAGCCGGCCCCGCACCACCCGGCCGAGCACCGGCGGATCGCCCCGGCGCAACGGTGCGGCGTACCGCTCGGGCAGGCTCAGCGCCCAGGAGTCCAGCTCGACGCCGGGTGCCCCGCCCCCACCGACCACGGCGACGCTGGGCACCACCTCGGCCTTGCGGCCCTCGACCCCGAGGGCGTCGCGCAGCCGTTCGCAGCGGTCCCGCAACACGACCGGGTCGGCGTGCAGGGCGGACCGGGTCGGGGTGTCCGGCCCGCGCAGGGTGGCCGTCAACGCGGCGAGGGTCAGCTTGTCCACCCGCAGCGCCCGGGCCAGCGGGTGCCGACGCAACCGGTCGACCAGGTCGGCGTCGCCGAGCAGCAGCCCGGCCTGCGGGCCGCCGAGGAGCTTGTCGCCGCTGGCGGTGACCAGGTGCGCACCGGCCCGCAGGGTGCCCGCGGCATCCGGCTCGGCGGGCAACAGCGGGTCGGCGGTGAGCAGGCCGGAGCCGATGTCGACCACCACCGGCACGCCGAGGGTGGCCAACTCTCCGACGTCGACGGCCGAGGTGAAGCCGGTGACCACGAAGTTGGACGGGTGCACCTTGAGCACGAAGCCGGTCTGCGGCCCGACGGCTGCGGCATAGTCGTCGCGGGTGGTGCGGTTGGTCGTGCCCACCTCCCGCAGGCGGGCGCCGGTGCTGGCCAGCAGGTCGGGCAGGCGGAACCCGTCGCCGATCTCCACCAGCTCACCCCGGCTGACCACGATCTCCCGCCCGGCCGCCAAGGCGGTCGCCGCGAGCACCAGGGCCGCCGCGCCGTTGTTGACCACGTGCACGGCGGCGGCGTCGGGCACCGCGGCGGCCAGCGCGTCCAGCGCGTCGCGTCCGCGGCGGGCCCGCCGACCGGTTTCCAGGTCCAGCTCCACGTCGGTGCAGCCGGCGGCGGCGACCAGCGCGTCGACGGCGGCGGCGGACAGCGCGGCCCGGCCGAGGTTGGTGTGCAGCACCACGCCGGTGGCGTTGAGCACCGCGCGCGGATCCGGGGCGGGCAGCGCGGCGAGGGCGGCGTCGCGTACCTCGTCGGGGGTGATCTCACCGTGCCGGGCCCGCTGCTGGGCGTGGGCGACGGCGACCTTGACCCGCGCGCGGCCGAGGGCGGCCGTCGCGGCGGCCAACCTCGGGTCGGCCAGCAGGACGTCGGTACGGGGCACCCGCCGTCGCGGATCCGTCGACGCCTCGCCCATGCGTGTCAACTCCCCCGGTGGTTGGCGGAGACGGACGGGAATCGAACCCGCCTGGCCCGGATCCCGGACCACACCAGCTTTGAAGGCTGGGAGGGGCACCAGCCGCCTGAACGCCTCCGCCTCCGAGTCAACCACAGGGCCGTCCCGGCGGCGCGGCGAGGTGTCAGACCTGCCCGGCCTCGCGGCGACGGATCCGTTCCCGCTGCGGCAGCACCGTGTACTTCGGGTCCCGCGCCGAGGCCACCCCGCCGTGGAAGATGCCGAACCGGGTGGCCACCGAGGCGGCCAGCAGCGCCGTGCCGGCCAGCGCCGACAACGCCCGGCTGCGCCGACCGACAAGCGCCCCGACCACCCCGGCGGCGGTGAGCAGCCGACCGGCACGCAGCAGCCGACCCGCCGTGCCCTCCCGGTAGGGCTCGCTGAGCAGGCCCAGCCGGGTCTCCACCGAGTGGGCGCCCCACAGCTCCAGCGCCGCCCCGGCCACCGCCATCCGCCGGGCCGGCCCGGCCTGCGCGCAGGGCGCGGCGAGCAGCCCGACGCCGGCGCCGCTGGCCAGCGCGCTGCCCGCGAAGATGGTCGGCAGCTCCGGGTACGCCTCGTGCCAGGACGGCACCGCCGTCCCGGCCAGCAGCACACCGGTGTACGTGGCCAGCGCCGGCGCGACGGCGGCGGCGGCCAACCCGGCGACCTGCCCGGCCGGGGGCAGCAGTCGACGGGCCAGCCCGGACACGCCGCGCTCCGGCAGCAGTGGTGCCCCCTCGGCGACGGCGGCGAGCCCGGCGGCCGGGCCGTAGGCGGTGAGGATCCAGGTGCCCACCGACATCGGCGAGGTCGGCTTCGCCACCCGCAGCATGTGGTGGAACCGTGAAGGCCGCCCCAGATCGTTGACCAGGAAGTACGCGCTCGCGGTGACCGCACCCAACGCGGTGACCCGGCCGGCCCGCCGCAACGCCGGCCGGCCGGTGAGCTGCCCCCCGGCGGCCAGCAGCGACGAACCCGCGGCCAGCCCACCGGTGAACAGGTAGGCCGCGATGTCCCACCGCCACACCGGGGCCTTGAGGATCGGCCGGCCGTAGTAGGAGGTGAACTCCGCCTCCGGGACCCGCAGCTCCTCGCCGCCCCGCCGACCCCGTCCGCGCCGCCGCCTGTCGACAGGCGGAACGTCACGGGGCGGTACGACGACCGGGGTGTCGGCCGGCCCTCCGGCCGGGCCGGCACCGACCTTCGACCCGTGGCCGAGCCGTGCCGAGGACCGCACCGGCTGGAGGACACCGTCGGCCGCCAGCCGCTCGCGGAAGCCCCGGAACCGCTGCCCCAGCGGGACCCGGCCCGCGGTCACGAGGCCCCTCCGACGAACGCGGCGACGGCCGCCGCCGTCATGGCCAGCGCGGCCAGCCCGGCCCGCCGCCACATCCTCGGCAGATCCCGGGTGGTGACCACCGGGTCCGGCGGCAGGCCGTACACCTCGGGCTCGTCGAGGAGCAGGAAGAACGCGCCGTCGCCGCCGACGCCGTCGGTCGGGTCGTGGCCATACAGTCGGGCCTCCGGCACGCCCCGGTCGTGCAGCGCGCTGACCCGCTGGGCGGCCCGCTCCCGCAGCTCGTCGAGGGGACCGTACTGGATGGACTCGGTCGGGCAGGCCTGGGCGCACGCCGGCGTCATGCCGGCGCCGAGCCGGTCGTAGCACAGCGTGCACTTCCACGCTCGGCCGTCGCCCTTACGCTGGTCGATCACCCCGTAGGGGCAGGCCGAGATGCAGTAGCCGCAGCCGTTGCAGATGTCCTCCTGCACCACGACGGTGCCGAACTCGGTGCGGAACAGCGACCCGGTGGGGCAGACGTCCAGGCAGGCGGCGTGGGTGCAGTGCTTGCAGACGTCCGACATCATCAGCCAGCGGAAGTCGGTGCGGGTCTCGACACCGGTCCCCCGGCCCGGCGGGACGGCCCCGGGCATCCCGAGGAACTGGGTTCCCGTGCCGACGGCCCCGCCCGCAGGCACGCCGCCTGTGCCGCCCGGGGCGGTGGTCGGGGCGGTGCCGCCCGGCCCGGCGGTGGTCGGGGCCGTGGCAGTGGTGGCAGTGGCCATCCGGGCAGCGGCGTCGGCGCTGCCCGGGGGGACGCCCGGGTCGGTGCCGCTGGCGCTGCCGGTGCCGGCGGCGACCGCCGCCGACGCGGCGCTCGCCGCCCCGCCCGTCGGATTCCCGGCGAACGGCGCGCTGCGGTGACCGGCCGGCACCGGCTGCTCGACGAAGGCCACGTGCCGCCAGGAGTTCGCGGTCAGCGCGCCGGTGTTGTCGTACGACATGCCGAGCAGGTCGAAGCCGGACTCCGGGACGGCGTTCCACTCCTTGCAGGCCACCTCGCAGGCCTTGCAGCCGATGCAGACGCTGGTGTCGGTGAAGAACCCCATCCGGGGGCCGGCAGACGTCCAGCCCGCGTCCGGGGCCGGATCGAGCGGACCGTAGAGACTGTTGCCGTCAGGCATGGTCGGCGCCCTTCTCCCGTGGCCCGTCGTCACTGGGACCCGCCGGCCGGCGGACCCGGGTCGTCACCGTCGGCGGGCGTTCACCGGGGACGATCCCGGCCCGTCGACGGTAGTCCTCGACCAGGTCCCGCAGCGGTGGGCCGGTCGGCCGCCGCCCCGGAAGGATGTCACAGGTGCCGACCTTGCTCTCCTGGATGAGCACGTTCGGGTCCAGGGTGATGCCGAACAGGTCGTTGGCCGAGTCGCCGGTGACCAGGCCCTCGTACCCGAAGTGGTACGGCAACCAGAGCTGGTGGATCACCCGGCCGTCCACCCGCAACGGGGTGAGCCGGTCGGTGACAAGCACCTTCGCCTCGATCACCGCCCGACCGCTGACCAGGTGCGCCCACCCCAGGTGGGTCAGCCCCGCCTCGGCGGCCAACTCCGGGGACACCTCCACGAACATCTCCGGTTGCAGCTCCGCAAGCGGTCGCACGGTGCGGCTCATCGCGCCGGCGGTGTGGTGTTCGGTGAGCCGGCTGACCGTGAACACGTACGGGAAGACGGCGCTGTGCTCCTGTGGCGGGCTCGGGTTCACCGAGTTCACCGGGTGGGCGTAGACCTTCCGCGTCGGGTTGGCCTGCTGACCGTAGAGCGGGTTGCGCATCGGCGACTCTGCCGGCTCGTAGTGCGTCGGCAGCGGACCGTCGAGCACCCCGCTCGGGGCGTACAGCCAGCCCTTGCCATCGGCCTGCATGACGAACGGGTCGTCCCCGGCCAACGCCTCGGTACCCGACGCGCCCTCTGGCGGCCGGTACGTCGGCGGCTTGGTCTTCTCGAAGTCCGGCACGTCGTAGCCGGTCCACTCGCCGGCCTGCGGATCCCACCAGACGTACTTCTTGCGCTCGCTCCACGGTCGGCCCTGCGGGTCGGCCGACGCCCGGTTGTAGAGGATGCGCCGGTTCGCCGGCCACGCCCAGCCCCACTCGGCGGCGACCCAGTCCTGCTCGTGCCGGGACCTGCGCCGGGCGGCCTGGTTGACCCCGTCGGCGTAGACGCCGGTGTAGATCCAGCAGCCCACCGCCGTGGACCCGTCGTCCTTCGCCTCGGCGAACGAGGCGAGTGGGCGGCCGGTGGACACGTCGTACCCGTTGATCTCGCGCAGCACCGCCTCGGCGCTCGGTTCGGCCAGCGGGCCGTGCGTGGGGTAGTCCCAGGCCAGGTCGAGCAGGGCGCGGTCGCGCCGGTGGGCGGAACCGGCCAGCTTCTCCCGCAGCCGCCGCCCCAGGTGGTAGAAGAACCACAGCTCGGAGCGGGCGTCGCCCGGCGGTTCGACGGCCTTCTCCCGCCACTGCACCAGCCGCTGGGTCTGGGTGAAGGTGCCCTCCTTCTCCACGTGCGACGCGGCCGGCAGGAAGAACACCTCGGTACGGCACTCCTGCGGCACGATCTCGCCGGTGGCCACCTCCGGGCCGTTCTTCCAGAAGGTGGCGCTCTCGATCATGAACAGGTCGCGGACGACCAGCCAGTCCAGGTTGGCCATGCCGAGGCGCTGCGCCCGCCCGTGCGCCGAGCCGACCGCCGGGTTCTGACCGAGCAGGAAGTACCCCTTGATCTTGCCGTCGATCATGTTCAGCACCTGCTGGTAGGTGCCGTGGTCGCCGGTCATCCGGGGCAGGTGCTCGTAGCAGAAGTCGTTCTCCGGGGTCGCCGCGTCCCCCCAGTACGCCTTGAGCAGGCTCGCCGCGTACGCCCGCGCGTTGCCCCAGAAGCCCTTCTGCCCGGGGTGGCAGATGCTGTCCACCCAGTCGTCGAAGGTCGGGTGGTCGGCGTGGTGCGGCATCGGCAGGTAGCCCGGCAGCAGGTTGAACAGGGTGGGGATGTCGGTCGAGCCCTGGATGCTGGCGTGCCCGCGCAGCGCCAGGATGCCACCGCCCGGCCGGCCCATGTTGCCCAGCAGCAACTGGATGATCGCCCCGGTGCGGATGTACTGCACGCCGACGCTGTGCTGGGTCCAACCCACCGAGTAGATCAGCGCGCCGGTGCGTTCCCGGCCCGAGTTCTCCGTCCAGGCCCGCGCCAGTTCCAGGAACTTCTCCCGGGGGATGCCGCAGACCCGCTCGACCATCTCCGGGGTGTAGCGGGCGAAGTGCCGGCGCAGGATCTGGTAGACGCAGCGCGGATGCTGGAGGGTCTCGTCCCGCTCCGCCTGGCCGTGCACCCCCGCGCCGTGCGACTCGTGGAGCAGACCTGCCGCGCTGTCGCGTTCCTTGGCGGTGTGCCCGCTGCCGGAGTCCTGCTCGTGCCCGGCGTACTGCCAGCTGGTCTGCACGTAGCTGTCGGTCTTCGGGTCGTAGCCGGAGAACAGGCCGTCGCCGTCCTCGGTGTCGACGAACTGTTCGCTGACGATCGTCGCCGCGTTGGTGTACGCCAGCACGTACTCCCGGAAATCCAGTTCGTTGTCCAGGATGTAGCGCACGACGCCACCGAGCAGGGCGATGTCGGTGCCCGCCCGGATCGGCAGATAGGTGTCGACCACCGCGCTGGTGCGGGTGAACCGGGGATCGACGTGAAAGACCTTCGCGCCGCGGCGCTTGGCCTCCATGACCCACTGGAAGCCCACCGGGTGGGCCTCGGCCATGTTCGAACCCTGGATGACGATGACGTCAGCGTTGGCGACGTCCTGTTGGAAGTCCGTCGCGCCACCGCGACCGAAGCTGGCCCCCAGACCGGGGACGGTGGCGGAGTGTCAAATCCGGGCCTGGTTCTCGATCTGGAGGGCCCCCATCGCGGTGAACAGCTTCTTGATGAGGTAGTTCTCCTCGTTGTCCAGCGTCGCCCCGCCGAGGCTGGAGATGCCCAGCGTGCGGTGCAGCGGCCGGCCCTCGCTGTCGACGTCCTCCCAGGTCTGCTCGCGGGCGGCGAGGATCCGGTCGGCGATCATGTCCAGCGCGGTGTCGAGGTCGAGGTCCTCCCAGTCGGTGGCATACGGTCGGCGGTAGCGGACCGTGGTCTGCCGCAGCGGGCTGGTGACCAGGCTCTTGCTGGCCGAACCCTTCGGGCAGAGCCGGCCCCGGGAGATCGGGCTGTCCGGGTCGCCCTCGATCTGGGTGACCCGGTCGTCGGTGACGAACACCCGCTGCCCGCAGCCGACCGCGCAGTAAGGGCAGACCGAGCGGGCCACCCGGTCGGCGGTCTCGGTGCGGGCGGTCAGCTCGGCGGAACGGTCGGACTGCGCCGCCGCGCCCCGGCCCAGCGGGTCGGTGCCGGTGAGCTGGCGGTAGACCGGCCAGCCGGCGATGAAGGTACGCAAACCCACTGCGCTCCCCCTTCCCGGCATGATCCGTCACACGGCCGACCCCCTGAACATAGGCCAGCGCGGCGTGGTCCGCGAGCGGAGCGCGAGGATCTTTCCGCGACAGACGGCACCGCCCCCGACCTGGCGGGGTCGGGGGCGGTGGCAGAGCGCCGGTGTGCATGTCGCCTCTCGGCGCGTGGCGCAACGCGGCTCCAGCCGAACGGAACTCCGCGACGGCAATTCAGGTGAGGCCCGGGGACACTGGACACACCGACGCTCCGGTCACCAGGATACCTCGCCCGGCGCTTCACCGCCCCCTTCCGCGCGGAGCCGCAACGGTGGGCAGACGCCAAAAGATCGGCGGGTCGGGAAAGGCACGTACCTGAGCTGGTCGCACCGGCGTTACCCTGACACCATGCAGGCCACCCTGGCGACCACCCACCTGGCCCGACCGGGCCGCCCGGTGGTGGTGGCGCGTACCCTCGCCGAGCTGACCGGCCCCACCGGTGGGCTGGTGGAGCTGCCGGTCCGGTTGATGTGGAGCAGCGAGCGGACCTTCGACCTGGCCGAACCGGACGATCTGCTCTGGCTGTACGAGAACGTGCTACGGGAGACCACCCGGGCCGACGACCTGCGGGCGCTCATCGACGGGCGCACCCTGCGTCGGGTGTGGCGGCGGCTCAACCTGCCCCGGGGGGTACGGCAGGCCTGGGAGAGCCGGCACCGGGGTCTGCGTACCGCGTGACCCACCTGCACGACTTCTACCGGGAGGTGGCCCGGGTCGCCCTGACCGCGGCCGGGCCGCACCGGTTCGTGCTGGGCGGCGGGGTGGCCTGGGCGGCGCACGGCCTGGTCACCCGCCCCACCGAGGACGTCGACCTGTTCGCCGACGTGGAGGGGGCCGCCGAGGCGGCGGCGGAAGAGGTGCGGACGGCGCTGGAGCGGGCCGGGTACACCGTCGCGGTGGCCGACCCGGACAGCGACCTCGGTGATCTGTTCGAGGGCTTCGACCGGGACATCAGGGACTTCGTGGTCGGCCGGGACGACAGGCGGATCCGGCTCACCCTGGCCCGGCTCGACAGGTACCGCTCACCTGTCGTGATGGACCTCGGCCCGGTGATGGACGTCCGCGACCTGCTCGCCAACAAGACCGCCGCCCTGGTCAACAGGCGGGAGGCCCGCGACTACATCGACGTGGCCGCCGCGCTGGCCCACTACCCGGTCGACGAGCTACTGGCGCTGGCCCGGCAGGTGGACCCGGCGCTGGAGGACGAGGACGTCCGGGCCGCCGGCCGCTACCTGGACCGGCTGCCGGACCGGCGACTCGCCCGCTACGGCCTGGACCCGGCGCAGATCGCCCAGGTGCGGCACCGGCTGACCGGCTGGCCCCGCTGAATCCCGCCCCATCCTGCCGGGTCCACCGGCCGGGCCGGACCCGGGCGCCGGCCGGTGGACCCGCGCGCTCACTTGGTGAAGCGGCCACCGGTGACGCCGAGGATCTCCCCGGTGACGTAGCTGGACTCCTGGGAGGCGAAGAAGACGTACGCGGGGGCCAACTCGGCGGGCTGCCCGGCCCGGCCCATCGGGGTGTCGGTGCCGAACTGCTTCACCTTCTCCGGCGGCATGGTCGCCGGGATCAGCGGCGTCCAGATCGGACCGGGCGCGACCGCGTTGACCCGGATCCCCCGGTCGGCGAGCTGCGCGGCGAGGCCCTTGGTGAAGTTGGCGATGCCCGCCTTGGTGGTGGCGTAGTCCAGCAGCGGCGGCGACGGGTCGAACGCCTGGATGGAGGTGGTGTTGATGATCGTCGCGCCCTCCTTCAGGTGCGGGACGGCGCTGCGGCAGAGCCAGAACATGGCGTACAGGTTGGTCTTCATCACCCGGTCGAACTGCTCGGTGCTGATCGACGTGATGCCGTCGTCCTGGGCCATCTGGTAGGCCGCGTTGTTGACCAGGATGTCCAGCCCGCCGAGGTCGGTCACGGTCCGGTCGACCAGGTCACGGCAGTGCTGCTCGTCGGTCAGGTCGGTGCGTACCGCGACACCCCGCCGGCCGGCCTCCTCGATCAGCCGCACCGTCTCCCGGGCGTCGGCGTCCTCCTCCTCGCTGAGGTAGGACACGACCACGTCGGCACCCTCCCGGGCGAAGGCGATCGCCACCGCCCGGCCGATGCCCGAGTCGCCACCGGTGATCAGGGCCCGCTTGCCGGTCAACCGGTCGCTGCCCCGGTACGACGTCTCGCCGTGGTCGGGCTCGGGGCCCATCTCGTCGGTCCGGCCGGGCACCGACTGCTGCTGGACCGGCTGACCGTCCTGGTGGCCGTACTGCTCGGTCGGGTCCTGGGGGGTGTACTGGTCCTGGCTCACCGTGCGGCTCCCTGCCTGGTTTCGTCCGTTCTGGGTCCAAGGCTCACCTACCCCGACGGCCGAGCCGGAAACAAGCCCGACGGCCAGGCCGGAAACAAGCCGACCGCCGGGCCGGAAACACCCGCAGGCGGGGTCGCCGCGATGGCGGGAAGGTGGCCTGCGGGGTCGGCGCGGTGAACAGTTCCGGCCACTGTGGCAGGAGCGGCCGCTTGTCGTTATGGTGCGCAGCGGCGCCCACGAGGCGCATCCACCCCCATCGAAGGGCACCCTCATGACCTCCTTCCCCGACGCCTCGCGCCGCCAGGTGCTGGCCGTCGCCGCCGCTGCGGCGACCGCCCCGCTGATCGCCGGCGAACCCGCCCGCGCGGCCGAACGGAAGCCCCCGAAGGGGCCGCGGACCTGGGACCTGACCGTGCTGGGCACCTCGGACACCCACGGCAACGTCTACAACTGGGACTACTACCGCGACGCCGAGTTCGACGACAGCAGACACAACGACGTCGGCATCGCCAAGCTGGCCACCCTGGTCAACCAGATCCGCGCCGAGCGCCGGGGCCGGGCCACCCTGGTCCTCGACGCCGGGGACACCATCCAGGGCACCCCGCTGGCCACGTACTACGCCAAGCAGGAGCCGATCACCGTCACCGGCGAGACGCACCCGATGGCCCGCGCCATGAACATCCTCCGGTACGACGCGGTCACCCTCGGCAACCACGAGTTCAACTACGGGTTGCCGCTGCTGGCGACCTGGATCGACCAGCTGGGCTTCCCCGCGCTGGCCGCGAACGCGGTGAACGCGAAGACCGGCAAGCCGGCGTTCCGGCCGTACGTGCTCAAGCGGGTGCGGCTCGGCGGGCCCGGAGCGCCGACGCTGACGGTGGGCATCCTCGGCCTGACCAACCCCGGGGTGGCCATCTGGGACAGGGGCAACGTCGAGGGCAGGCTGGTCTTCCCGGGCATGGTGGAGACCGCCGCCACATGGGTGCCGATCATGCGGGCCCGGGGCGCGGACCTGGTCGTCGTCTCCGCCCACGGTGGCGACAGCGGCACCTCCAGCTACGGCCCGGAACTGCCCAACGAGAACCCGGTGGCGCTGATCGCCCAGCAGGTCCCCGGCATCGACGCGATCCTCTTCGGCCACGCGCACAACGAGGTGGTGCAGAAGTTCGTCACCAACACCGCCACCGGGGCACAGGTCCTCACCGCCGAACCGTCGAAGTGGGGCCAGCGGCTGACCCGGATGGACTTCACCCTGACCCGGGAGCGGGGCCGCTGGAAGGTCGTCGGCAAGGGCGCCACCATGCTCGACACCAACACGGTGGCCGAGGACCCCCGGGTGCTCGCCGCCGTCCGGGGCCAGCACGCCAAGACGGTCGGCTACGTCAACACGGTGGTCGCCCGGTCCGCGCAGGAGCTGTCCGCCGCCGAATCCCGCTACCGGGACACCCCGATCCTGGACTTCATCAACCACGTCCAGACCGAGGTGGTCACCGCCGCCCTCGCCGGCGGCGCGTACGGGTCGCTGCCGGTGCTGTCGATCGCCGCGCCGTTCAGCCGTACCGCCGTCTTCCCGCAGGGCGACGTGCGCATCCGGGACGTCGCCGGGTTGTACGTCTACGACAACACCCTGGAGGCGGTGGTGCTCACCGGTGCCGAGGTGAAGGCGTACCTGGAGTTCTCGGCGAAGTACTTCACCACCCTGCCGGTCGGCGCGCCGGTCGACCCGGCGACCGTCAGCGACCCGGCGGTCCCGGACTACAACTACGACGTGATCTCGGGGCTCGACTACGACATCGACGTCTCCCGGCCGGTCGGCCAGCGGATCACCCGGCTGGTGCTGCCGGGCACCGACACCCCGGTCGCCGCCGACGCCCGGTTCGTCGTCGCGGTGAACAACTACCGGCGCAGCGGCGGCGGCAACTTCCCCGGCATCGTCAAGACCCAGGTGTACAACGCGCAGCAGGAGATCCGCCAGCTGCTCATCGACTGGGCGCAGGCGAAGGGGACGATCGACCCGGCCGACTTCTTCGTGCCGAACTGGCGGCTGGTCCGCGCCGGCGTGCCGGTCTTCTGAGCGCACGGGCGGCCGGGCCGGGTGGGTGCCGCGCCCACCCGGCCCGGTCCGTCGCCCGATCAGCCGCCCGCGCGCGAGTCCTGCTCGTACTGGCCGGGGGTCGGGTCGGGACTGAAGCGGGGTGGCTCGGTCTCGGTCGACGCCCCCCGGTCCTCGGGGCGTACCGGCGGCGGCAGCTCGCCGAAGCGCACGTGCCGCAGGAACGCGTGCTGCTCGTCGGTGAACGGTGCGGTGGGTTCGCTCATGACTCGTAGTGTGCGCCCGGCATCAAGGCCGGTGGGAGGGGTAAGCGCGCGGAACCGTCGGCGACGAGAGGACGAGACCATGCGCGCGGTACGGATGACCGCTCCCGGGGTGCTCGAACAGGTCGAGGTCCCGACCCCCACGCCCGGCCCCGGTGAGGTGCGGGTACGCGTCGGCGCGGTCGGGGCCTGCCACTCCGACCTGCACATCCTCGACGCCCCGCCGGGGACCTTCCCCACCCCGCTCACCCTCGGGCACGAGATCGCCGGCACCGTGAACACCGTCGGCGACGGGGTCACCGGGTGGTCCGCCGGGGACCGGGTGGCCGTCTACGGGATCATCGGCTGCGGCTCCTGTCGGGGCTGCCTGCGTGGCCGGGAGAACCAGTGCCGGAAGGTGCCGGTCGGTGGCGTCGGGCTCAGCCGTGACGGTGGGCTGGCCGAGCACGTGCTGGTGCCCGCCTCCCGGCTGCTGCCCGTCGGCGACCTGGAGTTGACACAGGCGGCGCCGCTGACCGACGCCGGGCTGACCCCGTACCACGCGATCGAGCTGGCCCGGCCGGCACTGCGGCCCGGGACGTCCTGCGTGGTGATCGGCATCGGCGGGCTGGGGCACATGGCGGTGCAGATCCTGGCCGCGACCACCGCCGTGCGGATCATCGCGGTGGACAGCGACGTCGCCGCCCTGGACCTGGCGACCCGGGTGGGCGCGCACCACGTGCTGCCGGCCGGCCCGGACACTGTCGACCGGATCCGGGAACTCGTCGGCCCCGCACCGGACGGCGCCGACGTGGTCGTCGACTGCGTCGGGGCGGACGTCACCCTCACCACCGCCCGCAACGTCGTCGCCACCGGCGGGCGGCTGCTGCTGGTGGGGCTGGCCGGCGGCACCCTGCCGGTGCGGCCGGTCGCCGACGAACCGCCCACGGTGCCGCTGGAGACCAGCGTCGAGGTCCCGTTCTGGGGCACCCGGGCGGAACTCCAGGAGGTGATCGCCCTCGGTCGGGCCGGGCTGCTCACCGCCGACGTGCAGACCTTTCCACTGGACCGCGCCCCGGAGGCGTACGACCTGCTGCGGGCCGGCGACATCCACGGCCGTGCGGTGATCGTGCCCTGACGTCGGTGGCCCCGCCGGGCGGTCGGGGTCAGCGGCCGGCGAGGTGGGCGCGCCGGCTGGCCAGCCGGTCCAGCAGGGCCAGCGCCGCCCGCACCGACCCCCGGTCCAGGGTCCGGTCGAAACTCGACCGGCCCTGGCAGAAGCGGACGAACATCGCCCAGCCGACCGGGGTAGCAAGGAAGGCGTGGCACACCTCGGGGCGACGGGCGAAGATCTCCAGCAACCGACGGCCGGCGCGCATCGACGGCACCAGGCGCTCGTGCACGTCCCGGGGGTAGCGGTCCAGGTCACCGGCGGCTACCGCCGCACCGGCCAGCGTCCCGGAGCGCAGGGCGTAGCTGATCCCCTCCCGGGTCCACGGCTCCAGCAGGCCGGCGGCGTCCCCGGCCACCAGCACCCGGCCGTGCCGCAGCGGCGCGTCGTCGACCCGGCAGCGGGTCAGGTGCCCGGAGTCGTGCTCGGCGGTCACCCCGGCCAGGCCCAGCCGGTCGAGGAGGTCCCGCAGGTAGGCCCGGGTCCGGTCGCCCTCACCCCGGGCGCCGATCACGCCGACGGTGAGCCGGTCGCCCTTGGGGAAGACCCAGCCGTACGCGCCGGGGAACGGGCCCCAGTCCAACAGCAGCCGTCCCCGCCACCGGGCCGCCTGCGCCGGTGACACCGGAAGCTCCCGTTCCAGGCCCAGGTCCACCTGACCGTAGCGGACCCCCACGTGCCGGGCGGTCACCCCGGCGGAGCCGTCCGCCCCGATCACCGTACGGGCGGTCACGGCGGTGCCGTCGGCCAGCCGTACGCGTACCCCGTCGGGGTCCTGGTCGAGGGCGCGGACGGCGACGCCCCCACGGACCTCGGCCCCGGCGGACACCGCCGCCGCGCGCAGCCGGTCGTCGAACTCGTCGCGGCGCACCATGGTCACCAGCGGTGTGCCGTGCCGTCGGGTGAAGCCCCGCCGCCCGTCCCGGGTGAAGGTCACCCGGTCGACCCGGTCGTGCGCGGGCACCTCGATCCGGCCCGCCACCGCCGACAGCGAGGTGCCGATCAGGCCGCCTCCGCAGGTCTTGTAGCGGGGGTGCACGGCCCGGTCCAGCACCAGCGTCCGCACGCCGGCCGTCGCGGCCTCCCGGGCCGCGCTGAGCCCGGCCGGCCCGGCGCCGACGACGACGAGATCCCAGCTGATCATGCCGGCCAGCCTAGGGCACCGGCCCGCCCACAGGCCCATCCGGCAGGCCCACCCGGCAGGCATTGTCGGGCCACCAGCGGGTAAGCCGGGCCACCCGACCGGTCGGCCGGGCCACCGCAAGGAGGGGATCATGCAGCAGGTACGTCTGTCGGAGGCCGAGGTACGCGTCTACGAGGCGGTGACCGTGCTGGAGACGCGCGGTCAGGTGCCGTACCCGGACCTGATCGCCGAGGAGGCCGGGCTGACCGAGCAGGACGTGCACGCCCCGCTGCGTCTGCTCACCGAGAAGGGTCTGCTGCACCGGGAGGACTCGCCGCTGGCCGGGCTGGACTTCGGCCCCCGCTGGTGCGCCCGCCAGCCGGCGTGAGCGCCGGTCCGCCCCGCCCCGCAGCCGGCCCGATCGGCGGTTTGCCCCGTCGGTCGCCGGGTAGCGCTGCGGCATGCCCGATCATCGGTCCATGCCCGACCGCGATGCCACATCCGAGAGCCACGACACGCCCGACCGCCGTGCCGTGGTGAACTCGCCGGACGACCGACGCCGTTGGCAGGCCCTCGGGGTCGGTCTGGTCGCGGCGTTCATGACGCTGCTGGACGTCAGCATCGTCAACGTCGCCATCCCTTCGATGGACCGGTCGTTGCAGGCCAGCCCGAGCGACCTGCAGTGGGTGCTGTCCGGGTACGCGCTGACCTTCGGGCTGGTCCTGGTGCCCGCCGGTCGGTTCGGCGACGCCCGGGGCCGGCGCAACGCCTTCGTGGTCGGGGTCGCCCTGTTCACCGTCACCAGCGCGCTGGCCGGGCTCGCCCAGTCCCCCGGTTGGCTGGTCACCGCCCGACTGCTCCAGGGCGTCGCCGCCGGGGTGGTCAACCCCCAGGTGACCGGCCTGATCCAGCAACTGTTCCGGGGCGCGGAGCGGGGCCGCGCGTTCGGCCTGCTCGGCGCGACCATCGGCATCTCCACCGCCGTCGGCCCGCTGCTGGGCGGCCTGCTCATCCAGCTCGGCGGTGAGGACCACGGCTGGCGGTGGGTGTTCTTCGTCAACGTGCCGGTGGGGGTGGTCGCGGTGCTGCTCGGCTGGCGGCTGCTGCCCACCCGGGCCGCCGGCCGGCTCGACCGGCACCGGCTCGACCCGGTCGGGGTGCTGCTGCTCGGGGTCGGCGTGACGTTCCTGCTGCTGCCCCTGGTGCAGCGGGAACAGTGGGCCAGCGCATGGAAGTGGGCGCTGATCCCGGCCGGGCTGGCCCTGCTGGCCGCCTTCGGCCTGTGGGAACGCCACTACGGACGCACCCGGACACCCCTGTTCGACCTGGGGCTTTTCCGGTTGCGGTCCTACACCATCGGCGCGGTGATCGCGCTCATCTACTTCGGCGGGTTCACCGCGATCTTCTTCATCTTCACCCTCTACCTGCAGAACGGCCTGGGCTACCGGGCGCTGACCGCCGGCCTGGCGATCACCCCGTTCGCCCTCGGTTCGGCGCTCGCCGCCGCCCTCGGCGGCCGGCTGGTCACCCGGTTCGGCCGCCCGCTGGTCGCCATCGGGCTGGTCCTGGTGCTGGTCGGGCTGGCCGGGGTGGTCTTCGTGCTGCGCGGCAACCCGCACGGCTCGATCCCGCTGCTCACCGCGGTGCCGCTGCTGTTCGCCGGGCTCGGCAGCGGTCTGGTGATCACCCCGAACCAGACGTTGACCCTCTCCGAGGTGCCGGTGCCGCAGGCGGGCAGCGCCGCCGGGATGTTGCAGACCGGGCAGCGGATCGGCTCGGCCGCCGGCATCGCCGCCGTCGGCGCGCTGTTCTTCTCCTCGCTGGCCAGCACCGACGGCCAGTGGTCGGCCGCGTTCCGGCACTCCCTGCTGCTGGCCATCGGCATCGTCACGCTGGCCCTGGTCGCCGCGGTGGTCGACATCGCCCTCAACCACCGTGCCGCCCACCGCCGCTGAGCGGGCCGTCCACCGCCAACCGCAGGGGAACCGTCGGCGAACACTCACCGTACGGGGCTGCGGACGGAGCGCGGCAACCGGTAGACACATAGACCATGACGAACACCCTCGACCGTCGTACCCTGCTGCGCCTCGCCGGTGCGTCCGCCGGCACCGCCGTACTCGCCGGCTCCACCCTGGCCGCGAGCGGTCCCGCCCACGCGGCGGCAGGCGCGTTCCGACACGGGGTCGCCTCGGGCGACCCGCTGCCGGACGGCATCCTGCTCTGGACCCGGGTCACCCCCGTGCCGGAGGCGGTGCCCGGCTCCGGGCTCGGCCCGGACGTCGACGTCCGCTGGCAGGTCGCCACCGACCCCGACTTCACCACGGTGGCCACCCAGGGCGTGACGCCGACCGGCCCGGCCCACGACCACACCGTCAAGGTGGTGGTGACCGGGCTGGCCCCGGCGACGACGTACTGGTACCGGTTCGGCCACGGCGACGGGTGGTCGCCGACCGGCCGGACGATGACCGCCCCTCCGGTCGACGCGGCGATCGACCGGCTGCGGTTGGGCGTGGTGTCCTGCGCGAACTGGGAGGCCGGGCACTTCGCCGCCTACCGGCGGCTGGCCGACCGGGGCGACCTCAACCTGGTCGTGCACCTCGGCGACTACCTCTACGAGTACGGCACCGGCGAGTTCGACGCCGGCGGCACGGTGGTCCGCCCGGTCGCGCCGACGCACGAGACGCTGACCCTGGCCGACTACCGGATCCGGCACGGGCTCTACAAGACCGACCCGAGCCTGCAGGCCCTGCACGCCGCACTGCCCTGGGTGATCACCTGGGACGACCACGAGGTGGCCAACGACGCCTGGTCCGGCGGGGCGGAGAACCACACCCCGGGCACCGAGGGCACCTGGTCGGACCGGGTGGCCGCCGCCCGGCAGGCCTACCAGGAGTGGATGCCGGTGCGGATCGGCGCGGACGGGGCGATCTACCGGCGGTTGCGCTACGGCAGGCTCGCCGAGCTGTCCATGCTGGACCTGCGGTCGTACCGGTCGCAGCAGGCCACCGGCACGGCGGTGGACGACCCGACCCGCACCATCACCGGCGAGGCCCAGTTGCGCTGGCTCAAAGACGGGCTGGCCACCTCGACGGCGCAGTGGAAGCTGGTCGGCAACCCGGTGATGATGGCCCGGGTCGACGTCGGCTCGCTGCCGGCGTGGCTGCTCGGTCCGCTGGGCGAGCTGCTGGGCATCCCGCAGAACGGGGCGGTGCTCAACCCCGACCAGTGGGACGGCTACAACGCCGACCGTGACCGGTTGGTCGACCACCTGCGGGCGACCGGAACGCGGGACGTGGTCTTCCTCACCGGCGACATCCACACCTCGTGGGCCAACGAGGTGACCACCCGGTCGACCGGGTTGACCAACCCGGCCGCCGCCGAGTTCGTGGTGCCCTCGGTGACCAGCGACAACCTCGACGACGTCCTCGGGCTGCCGGCGGGCAACGGGCTGAGCCTGCTCGGGGCGACCCTGCTGCGGTCGACCAACCCACACGTGAAGTGGACGGAGCTGGACGGGCACGGCTACGGCGTGCTGGAGGTGACCCCACAGCGCTGCCGGATGGACTGGTACCACCTGCTCGACCGGACCCGGGCCGACAGCGCGAGCCGCTGGGCCGCCGGGTTCTCGGTGGGCACCGGTTCGGCGAAGCTGCGCCGGGAGGACTCCCCGGCGTGACGCGTCGACGCCGACCGGCCGGTCCCGGTGGCGGGAACCGGCCGGTCGGCGTCGCCTCAGCGGGTCACCAGTGCTGCTGGACGATGTCCGCCGCCTGCTGCTCCCACTGCGCGTACGCGTACGGGTAGGCCGAGACCTGCACGGTCTGCGCGGCGGTGGTCAGCGGCAGGTCCTCCCAGCCGGGCACGTTCTTCAGCGCGTCGAAGAACGCCCGGGAGGCGTACCCCGGGTCGGTGATCTGTTCCGGCGTGCCCCAACCCGACGACGGACGCTGTTGGAACAGGCCCTGCGAGTCGTAGTCGTTGTATGCGCCGAGGTGCCCCAGGTTGTACAGCTTCGACTCCTGCAAGGAGGTGGCCACGCCGATCACCGCGCCACGCTCCCCCACCCCGGTCCGCTTGGCCTCCGCGATGATCGCCTTGGCGTTGGCGACCTGCGCGTCGTCCAGCGGGACGCGGGACTGGGCACCCTCCAACCCGTGCGGGATGAGGTCGTCGGTGCTCGGCTTGCCGGCCGGCACCTCGGTGGTGGGGCTGCCCGTGGTCAGGCCGGACTCGACGGTGACGCCCTGCCGGCTCTTGCCGGTCGCCAGGTCGATCGCGGCGCGGGCCCCCTCGTGGGGCCCGGTGGCGACGGGGGCGGCCACGGCCGCCGGGCCGAATGCCAGGCCGCCGAGGGCGGCGACGCCGGCGATGCTCAGTGCGGTCCTGCGGTCCTTCGCGATGGCCGGGAGCCATCGGGTGAAGTCCAGCTTCACGATGGTTGCCCTTTCGATCGTGGCGACGCGCTCCGGGGTGAGCGGGCCTCGGGGGAACTGCCACGCCGGCCGGGGTGTGGTGACCGGCGTATGGGGAACACAACCCGCCGCGCGTATCGGTCATTCCGGAAATGCCGCCACCGCCCCGGGCTGTGGCCCGGGTCACCGGCAAGCCACCCTTGCGGTTTCATACCGAACAAATCACCCGAATCGCGCGCTACCCGGCACACGTGGCGCGGCAGCCCGCGCGGGGTCAGGGGGCGGACCCGGCCGGCAGGTCCCCGGGAGAAGGGAACAGCGCCGGCGTCAGCCGTTGGTGCCGAAGCCGTCGGCGGTGGACCGCTCGTCGACGGCCCGCAACTCCTGGAAGAGGGTGAGCTGAAGGCCGGCCGGCGCGTCGAGCCGCGCGTTCAGCGAGTGCCAGGGGGTGACGGTGGGCGGCGCGACCTCGGTGGCCCCGGCGGCGACGAGCCGGCCGGTGACGGCGGCGGCGTCGTCCACCTCGAACGCCAGCCGGAGCCTCGGGGCCACCTGACGGCCCACCTCGACGTCGTCGATCATCCGCTTCTGCGCCGGGTTGGCGATCTCCAGGGTGGCCCGGCCCGCCTCCAGGATCACCACCCGGGCCTCCCCGGCACCGGAGTACGCGGCCTGTTCCGGCAGGCCCAGGGCGTCCCGGAAGAAGGCGACCGCCACGTCGTAGTCCTCGGCCTCCACCACCAGGCGGAGCTGCCGTACGGCCGGGGGCCGGTGGTCGTCGGTCACCGGACGATCCTAGGCCCGCCGGGCCGGGCGACGGTGGATGCCGCCCGGCCGGTGCCGGTCAGTGGCCGCGGGCCAGCCACTCCTGCAGGTGGGGGGCCTCCGCGCCGACGGTGGTGTCGTCGCCGTGCCCGGTGTGCACCACGGTGTCGGCCGGCAGGGTGAGCAGCCGGGTCCGGATCGACTCGACGATGGTGGCGAAGTCGCTGTACGACCGGCCGGTCGCCCCCGGACCACCGGCGAACAGGGTGTCACCGGTGAACACCGCGCCCAGCGACGGGGCGTGGAAGCTGCACGCGCCGGGGCTGTGGCCGGGGGTGTGCAGCACCCGCAGGACGGTGTCGCCGACGGTGATCTCCTGCTCGTCGGACAGTTCCCCGTCGGGGGCCAGGCCGGGGTGCACCAGATCCCACAGCACCCGGTCGTCGGGGTGCAGCAGGATCGGCGCACCGGTGACCTTGGCCAGCTCGGGGGCGACCCGGACGTGGTCGTCGTGGGCATGGGTGGCGAGGATCGCCACCACCCGGCGGTCGCCGACGGCCCGGCGGATCGCGGCGACGTCGTGCGGGGCGTCGAGCACCACGCACTCGGTGTCGTCGCCGACGACCCAGACGTTGTTGTCGACGTCGAAGGTCTGCCCGTCGAGGGAGAACGTGCCGGAGGTGACGGCGTGGTCGATCCGGGCGGTCACGGGAACACCACCACCGAACGCAGCACGTCACCGTCGTGCATCCGGCGGAACGCCTCCTCCACCTGGTCCAGGGCGATCTCCTCGGTGACGAAGGCGTCCAGGTCGAGCCGGCCCTGCAGGTAGAGCTGGGTGAGCAGCGGGAAGTCCCGGCTGGGCAGGCAGTCGCCGTACCAGCTGGACTTGAGTGCGCCGCCACGGCCGAAGACGTCCAGCAGCGGCAGGTCGACTGTCATCTGCGGGGTGGGCACCCCGACCAGGACGACGGTGCCGGCGAGGTCCCGGGCGTAGAACGCCTGCTTCCAGGTCTCCGGTCGGCCCACCGCGTCGATCACCACGTCGGCACCGAACCCGCCGGTGGCGGCCCGGATCGCCTCGACGGCGTCCTCGGCGGAGGCGTCGACGGTGTGGGTGGCGCCGAACTTCCGCGCCCAGTCGAGCTTACGACCGTCGGTGTCCACCGCGATGATCGTGGTCGCCCCGGCCAGGACGGCACCGGCGACCGCCGCGTCACCGACCCCGCCGCAACCGATGACGGCGACCGAGTCACCCCGGGTGACCTGCCCGGTGTTCATCGCCGCGCCGAGCCCCGCCATCACCCCGCAGCCGAGCAGCCCGACGGCGGCGGGCCGGGCCGCCGGGTCGACCTTGGTGCACTGGCCGGCGTGGACCAGCGTCTTCTCCGCGAAGGAGCCGATGCCCAGGGCAGGGGTCAGCTCGGTGCCGTCGGTGAGGGTCATCTTCCGGGCGGCGTTGTGGGTGTCGAAGCAGTACCACGGGCGGCCCCGCCGGCAGGCCCGGCACTCACCGCACACCGCCCGCCAGTTGAGCACCACGAAGTCACCGGGGGCGACCTCGGTCACCCCCTCGCCGACCTGCTCCACCACCCCGGCCGCCTCGTGACCGAGCAGGAACGGGTAGTCGTCGTTTATGCCGCCCTCGCGATAGTGCAGGTCGGTGTGGCAGACCCCGCAGGACTGCACCCGCACCACCGCCTCGCCGGGCCCCGGGTCGGGCACCACGATGGTGGTGACCTCGACCGGAGCGCCCTTGCTCCGTGAAATGACGCCCCGGACTTCCTGGCTCACGCTGTGTCCTCCCTGCCTGCCGGCACGACGGCCGGGTGGTTCCCGCTCCTCGGGCGAACCTACCGCGATCATGCCGCCCAACCCACCGGTCCGCCGGACTCACCGCCCGCCGACCGGTCGCCCCCACCCCCGGCCCGGTCCCCCGGCGGTACGCGCACCACCGCACCCGGCTCCGCCACGCGGACGGTGCCGGTGCCGTCGGGTCGACCGGCGTGCCGGCGGGCGGCGTTGCGGTAACGCAGCACCTGAACGGCGCCCAGCGCCCAGAGCAGGTACTGCACGGCGAACGCCCAACGGAACGCGTAGAGCGGTGGAGCGCTCGCACCCGCCGGGGTGGTCAGGTCGAGCACCACCCCGATCGCCAGCACCAGCACGATCGAGGCGACGAACCCGCCGACGTTGACGATGCCGATGGCGCTGCCGATGCGGTGCACCGGATTGAACGTCCGGGCGTAGTCGAACCCGACCACCGCGCCGGGGCCGTTGAGGGCCAGCACGAGCACCAGGATCACCAGCAGCCAGTGCGGGGACCGGCCGGGCCAGGCCAGCACCACCGCCCACACCCCGGCGCTGGCCCCGGTCACCGCGAAGATCAGCACCGACCGGTGGAACGGGTGCCGGGCGCACAGGTGGGCGACCAGCGGCCCGGCGAGCAGCGCGCCGACGGTCATCAGGGTGAGCAGGGACGCGGCGGCGGTCGGCGGTAGACCCTGCCCCTGCACCAGGAACGGGTACCCCCACAGCAGGGCGAAGACCGCACCGGAGAACTGGGCCACGAAGTGCGACCACAGGCCCAGCCGGGTGCCCGGCTGCGCCCAGGCGGCCACCAGCTCCCGCCGTACGGTGGACAGGGTCGGGGCGGCGACGGTGTCCCGCCCGACGTGCGGGCCGTCGCGGACGGCGACCAGCACCAGCAGCACCGCCGTCGCCCCGAGCCCGGCGGCGAACAGGAACGCCGGGGTCCAACCGGCGTGGTGCAGCAACGCCACCAGCGGCACCGCGGCGAGGATCGCACCGAGCTGACCGAAGGTGCCGGTGAGCTGCACCAGCAGCGGATTGCGGCGGCCCGGGAACCAGTACACAACGATCCGCAGCACGCTGATGAAGGTCATCGCGTCGCCGAGTCCCACCAGCACCCGGGCGGCGACGGCGAGCCGGACGTCGGTGGCGACGGCGAAGCAGAGCTGCCCGGCGACCATCAGCGCGCCACCGGCCAGCAGCAACCGACGTGAACCGTAGCGGTCCAGGAGCACCCCGACCGGGATCTGCATGGCCGCGTACACGGCGAGCTGGGCCACCGAGAACACGGCCAGGGCGGAGGCGTTGAGGCCGAAGCGGTGCGTGGCGTCCACTCCGGTCACCCCGAGGGAGCTGCGGTGGAACACCGCCGCCAGGTAGGCGGTGACGGCCACTGCCCAGACCACACCGGCCTGGCGACGCCCGGATGCGGGAAGGACGTTCACCGCCGCGCCGACCCGCCGGGCGACCGGCCCACCCCGACACCGCACCCTCGCCGCCGCCGGCAGGCCCACCCGGAAGTCGACGCGACGACCGCCGGCATCGACGTACCGCACTGCGTCATACCCCAATGGTGCGTCCCCGGCGGGCGGACCGGCGACGGCGGGTGCACCGCCGGTGGTCCGCGCCACTGCGGGCGGACCCTCGCGGAGGGCCCCGAGTGGCTGAGCGGGTGGGCGGATCTGCCCCGTCCGGCGGGCCACCACCGGGGATCATCACCCCGCCGATCGACCCCGCCACGCGGGGTGACCGGGCGACTGGGCACAATCGACCCATGTCTCCCCGCCGGTGGCTGCTCGCCGATCAACTCGGGCCGCACTTCCTCGACGACGACCGGCAACCGGTGCTGCTGGTCGAGGTCAGCGAGCTGTTCCGGCGTCGGCGGCTGCACCGGCAGAAGGCGCATCTGATCCTCAGCGCCCTACGGCACCGCGCCGCCGAACTGGGTGACCGGGCGCTGCTGCTGCGTACCGGGACGTTCCGGGAGGCCCTGGCATCGGTCGACGGCCCGGTCGAGGTCTGCCACCCGAGCACCCGGGCGACCCTCGACTTCGTCAGGTCCGTCCCCGGGCTGACCATGTTGCCACCCCGCGGCTTCGTCACCGACCTGGCCGACTTCGCCGACTGGGCGGACCGGCCCCGACGCGGGCAACTGCGAATGGTCGACTTCTACCGGTACGCCAAGCGCCGGCACGGGGTGCTCACCGGCCCGGGACCGACCGGACGGCCGACCACCACCAGCGGACCCACCCTGGACGTACCGCCCCCGCCGCCGATCGTCGAGGACGACATCGACGCCGGAGTCCGGGCCGACCTGGACCGGTGGGAACGCGACGGGGTCCGGTTCGTCGGTCGCGACGCCCCCCGCACGCATCCGGCCAGCCACACCGAGGCCGAGGAGCGGCTGGCGCACTTCCTGCGCTACCGGTTGCCCGCGTTCGGCCGCTACGGCGACGTGATGAGCGCCGACGACCCGGTCCTGGCGCACGGGATGCTCTCCTCCTCGTTCAACCTCGGGTTGCTCGACCCGGCGGTGGCCCTGCACCGGGCGGAGGCGGCCTGGCGGGCCGGCGAGGCCCCCTCGGCCTCGGTGGAGGCGTTCGTCCGGGGCCTGCTCGGCTGGCGGGAGTTCCTCTGGCAGCTCTACTGGTACGTCGAGCCGCCCTACCGGGGCACCGGCTGGTTGGCCGCGACCGAGTCCCTGCCGCAGTGGTTCGTCGACCTCGACGCCGACGCGGTGGAGGCCCGCTGCCTCGCCGACGTGCTCGCCGGGGTCCGGGACCGGGCCTGGGTGCACCACGCCCAACGGCTGCTGGTGCTCGGCAACCACGCGTTGCAGCGCGGCTGGCGGCCGACCGAGCTGGCCGACTGGTTCCAACGCAGCTTCGTCGACGGCGTCGACTGGGTGATGAACACCACAGTGATCGGCATGAGTCAGTACGCCGACCTGGCCCGGGTGGACACCCGCCCGTACGCGGTGGACGGGCGGTACATCGACGAGATCAGCGACTACTGCACCGACTGCCGCTACCGGCCCGACCGGGAACTCGGCGACCTCGCCTGCCCGTACACCGGGGGGTTCGCCGCGTTCCTGCACCGTAACCGGGAGAAGCTGGTGGCCGACCCCCGGCTCGCCGCCGAACTGGCCGCCCGGGACGACCCGGACCGCCGGGAGGCGGTGCTGGCGCAGGAGGAGAAGCGGGGCAGCAACCCGCCCTGATCCCGGGGGGCCGGGCATTCCCCGGCACCCCGGGTGCGGTCAGGCGATCTCCCCAGCCGGCAGTTCCCCGGCCGGCAGCTCGGCGGCGGCCGGGGCGCGGGTGGCCGGGGTATGCCGGGCCGCACCGGCCGCGACGCGGATCCCGGCGGCGAGCAGCAGGCCGTACGAGCCCGGCGCCACCCGGGCCAGCAGATCGGGCAGCTTCGCCGACCAGCCGATCAGCACCCGGGCGCGACGACGTTCCACCCCACGCAGGATCACCTCGGCTGCCCGCGCGGGCGGGATGGACAGCAGCTTCTCGAACTGCCGCCGCGCGGTCTCGAACTCCTCACGGGCCATCCCGCTGCCGACCCGGGCGTTACGGGCGATCCGGGTGGCCACCCCGCCGGGGTGCACCGAGGTCACCCCGATGCCGTCGTCGGTCAACTCGTGCCGCAGCGCCTCGGTGAAGCCACGGACGGCGAACTTGCTTGCCGCGTAGGCGGTCTGCCCGGCCGGGGCGATCAGCCCGAACAGGCTGGACACGTTGACCAGGTGCGCGCCGGGCTCGGCCCGCAACGCCGGCAACAGGGCGTGGGTGAGCTGCACCGGCGCCCGGAAGTTGACGTCGACGACCCAGTGGAACTCGTCCATGGTGACCTGGTCGAACCGGCCACCGAGGGCCACCCCGGCATTGTTGACAAGCAGCCGGATCCGGGGATGCCGGGCCCGGATCTCCTCGGCCACCCGGGCGGTGGTGCACAGGTCGGCCAGGTCGACCAGGTGGGTGTCGACCCGACGACCGGGGTGGGCGGCACGGATCGCGGCAGCCACCGCGTCGAGCCGGTCACCGTCTCGGTCGAGCAGGACCAGGTCGCTGCCGCGCCGGGCCAGCCCGTGGGCGAGCGCCTCGCCGATTCCGCTGGCGGCACCGGTGACCACGGCGGTCCCGGCGGTGAAGTCGAAGCTACGCACGCGGCCTCCTTGCTGCGTGAAGGGACGATCGTTGCTGCGTGAAGGGACGATCGTTGCGGTGTGAAGGGACGGTCGGAAGTCGGGGACGGCTCAGCCGACCGGGGCGTCGGCGGTCGCCCGGGAGAAGCGCACCCCCGCGTCGTCGAGCCGGCCGTGTTTCATCAGCAGGACGTCCCGGGGATAGTTCTGATAAAGCCGCCAAGGTGCCCGGGGGCCCTGTCTGGGCAGCGTGTCCACACTGCGCAACACGTACCCGGAACGCAGGTCGATGATCGGCGACAGCTCGCCGTCGGCGGGCGCGACCGGGGTGACGACCTGCTGACCGGTGGCGTCCAGATGACGCAGCAACCGGCAGACGTAGCTGGCGACCAGGTCGGCCTTCAACGTCCAGGAGGCGTTGGTGTAACCGATGGTCAACGCGAAGTTCGGCACCCCGGAGAGCATCATGCCCTTGTACGCCACCGTCGCGCCGAGGTCGACGTCGACCCCGTCCACGGTGAGGGTCATCCCGCCGAGGGCCAGCAGTTGCAGCCCGGTGGCGGTGACCACCACGTCGGCGGGCAGTTCGACGCCGGAGCCGAGCCGGACGCCGTCGGGGGTGAACGTGTCGACGGTGTCGGTCACCACCGAGGCACTGCCGGACGCCAGGGCCGCGAACAGGTCCCCGTCGGGTGCCACGCAGAGCCGCTGGTCCCAGGGGTCGTAGCGGGGCGAGAAGTGCCGGTCCACGTCGTAACCGACCGGCAGGCGCCCCTTGGCCGCCCGCCGCAGGAACGACCGCACCAGCTTCGGTGCCCGCCGGCTGAGCTGGTAGTTGACCATGCCGAACAACACGTTCTTCCCGCGTACCAGCCGGTATGCGAGCCGGGCGGGCAACCGGCGGCGCAGCACGTCGGCCACCCGGTCGCGGGCCGGCAACGCGATCACGTACGTGGGCGACCGCTGGAGCATGGTGACGTGCCCGGCCCGCTGCGCCAACGCCGGCACCAGGGTCACCGCGGTGGCGCCGCTGCCGATCACCACCACCCGCCGACCGGAGTGGTCGAGGTCGGCGGGCCAGTGCTGCGGGTGCACCACCCGCCCCGCGAACCGCTCGACGCCCGGGAAGTCCGGGGTGTACCCGGCGTCGTACCGGTAGTAGCCCGTGCAGGCGAAGAGGAAGTCACAGGTCAGCACCACGTCCTCGGCGGTGTCGTCGCGTCGGACGTGCACCGTCCACCGGGCGGTGGTGCCGTCCCACTCGGCACGCGACACCCGGTGACGGAACCGGATGTGCTCCTCGACGCCGTACCGCCGGGCGGTGTCGCGGACGTAGCGGCGCACGGCGTCGCCGTCGGCGATGGCCTTCGGGTCGGTCCACGGCGCGAACGAGTAGCCGAGGGTGAACATGTCCGAATCGGAGCGGATGCCCGGGTAGCGGAACAGGTCCCAGGTGCCACCGATCGCGTCGCGGGCCTCGACCACCGCGTACGTCTTGTCGGGGCAGTCGCGCCGCAGGTGACAGGCCGCACCGACCCCGGACAGCCCGGCGCCGACGATGAGCACGTCGACGTGGTCGGCCATCGCATCTCCCGGGTCCGAGGCGGTGACCCGGACCATATCCCACCCTCGGTGAGGACGCGTGCCGTGTGCCCTCCCGGCCCGGCCCGGCGGGCACCCCGACCCGCCCGACCCGCCCCGGCAGGTCGGGCCGGCAGGCGTGCGCATGGCCGACCGCTCCGGGCGGGCGACCGGTGCCCGCCCCGACCGCCGGCAGGGGTGCCGCCCGAGGGACAATGGTCCAGGCCCGGCTCGGCCCTGCCCGGTCGGGTCGTCGGCGCGTCCGATCAGCCGGCACGACAGTCGAGGCAGGGAGAAACCAGGCAGCATGGCGGAAACCATCGAGCTGCGCGGCGACTGCGCCCGCTGCGTCGGGCTGTGCTGCGTCGCCCCGGCCTTCGCCGCCTCCGCCGACTTCGCCCAGCACAAACCCGCCGGCCGCCCCTGCCCGAACCTGCGCACCGACTCCCGGTGCGGCATCCACGACGAACTGCGCGACCGCGGCTACCCCGGCTGCGTCGTGTTCGACTGCTTCGGCGCCGGCCAGCGGGTCAGCCAGGTCACCTACCCGGGGCGGGACTGGCGCGACGACCCGGCCACCGCCGCCGGCATGTTCGCCGCGTTCGCCGTCGCCCGGCCCCTGCACGAACTGCTCTGGTACCTCACCGAAGCGCTGGCCCTCACCCCGGCCGGCCCGCTGCGCGACCAGCTGCGCGCCGCCCGCGACGACACCGACATCATGGCCGCCGGCACCCCCGGGGAACTGCCCACGGTCGACGTGGACGCCCACCGGGACCGGATCAATCCGCTGCTCTCGGCCGCGAGCGAGGCCGCCCGCGCCGGCACCGCCGGGGCCGACCACCGGGGCGCGATGCTGCTCGGCGCCGACCTGCGCGGCGCGGACCTGGTCGGGGCGAACCTGCGCGGGGCCCGCCTGGTCGGCGCCGACCTGCGCGGGGCGGACCTGCGCCGGGCCGACGTCACCGGCGTCGACCTGCGCGGGGCGGACCTGCGCGGGGCGGACCTGTCGAGCACCCTCTTCCTGCACCAGTCTCAACTCGAGGCGGCCCGCGGCGACCGGCGCACCGCCCTCCCGCCGACGCTGCGGCACCCCGGGCACTGGACCGGGCTGACCCTCACGCCGATCCGGCCACCCGCCACCCGCACCGCCGGCACCACCCGCCGCAGTCGCCGCCCCCGCCGCTGAACCCACGGTACGGCGGGTTTGCCGGGCAGCCTGGTGGGCACGAAGACGGCTATGACGGAGCAACCACGTACCGACCTGGCCGACACCGACGAACCGGACGGCGTACCGGCGTACGAGGCGTCGCTGCGCCCGCCGGGCGAGTCGCTGGGCGGCGGCGGGGACACCGGCGACGACTTCGCCGACCTGTCGGCCCGGGACACCAGCCGCGCCGGCTACGACGTGGACGCGGTCTCCGGTGCGGGTGACCCCGCCGAGGAGGAAGCGGCCAACCCACCCACCGAATGACCCGACCCACCAACGACCGACGACACCGGAGCCGGAGTGCGGCATCGGTAGCGCTCAGCGGGGCGTGCCGACCGCCGAGCGCGCCTCGGTCATCCCCCGGTTGGCAAGCGCGTCGGCGCGCTCGTTCTCCGGATGACCGTTGTGCCCCTTCACCCAGTGCCAGCTCACCTCGTGCCGGGCGCACGCCGCCTCCAACCGCTGCCACAGGTCGGCGTTCTTCACCGGCTGCTTCGCGGCGGTACGCCAGCCGTTGCGCTTCCACGACGCCAACCACCCGGTGATGCCGTTACGGACGTACGTGCTGTCGGTGTGCAGCCGCACGGTCGCCGGCCTGGTCAGCGCCTCCAACGCCTCGATCGCGGCGGTCAGCTCCATCCGGTTGTTGGTGGTCGGGGTGGCCTCGCCACCGCACAGCTCCCGCTCGTGCCCGCCGTAGCGCAGCAGCACACCCCACCCACCAGGCCCCGGGTTCCCGCTGCACGCCCCGTCGGTCCAGATCTCCACGACCCTGTCGGCCGCCGCGTCCACCATGCCGCCGAACCTACCGGTACCGATGCACACCGGACACACGGCACCCGCCACCACACCGGTGCCCACCGACCAGGACCAGCGCCCCGGCACCCACGGACCCGCACCGAAAACCGGCGGCGGAGCCGGCACCGGTTCTGGCAGAGTCGGCGACCATGACCGACGGCACGGACGGCCTGCGGGCCCGGGTACGCAGGATCATCGACGACCTGGTCGACTCGGGCCGGGAGGCGGGCGTGCAGGTGGCGGCCTACCGGCACGGTCGCCTGATCGTCGACGAGACCGCCGGCACCGCCGACACCGCCACCGGACGGCCGTTGACCGCCGACACCCCGATCTTCAGCGTCTCCACCGGCAAGGGCCTGACCAGCACCGTCGTGCACGTCCTCGCCGAAGCGGGCCAGCTCGACTACGACCTGCGCCTCGCCGACGTCTGGCCCGAGTTCGCCCGGCACGGCAAGCACGCCGTCACACTGCGGCACGTACTCACCCACACCGCCGGGGTGCCGGCCCTGCCCGCCGACACCACCCCGGCCGACTTCACCGACTGGGACGCGATGTGCGCGCTGATCGCCGACGCGGTGCCCCGCTGGGCGCCCGGCGAACAGGTCGCCTACCACGCGTGGACGTACGGCTGGCTGGTCGGCGAGGTGGTCCGTCGGGTCACCGGCCGCCGGATCTCCACAGTGCTGGCCGAGGACGTGGCCGCCCCGCTGGGCGTACCCGGGGAGCTGTTCTTCGGGGTACCCGAGGCGGACCTGCCCCGGCTGGCCACCCTGGAGGACAACGGCCTGGCCGACCTGATGGAGTTCGCCTCCACCCACCTGCCGCACTTCGACGCCGTCGCCCCACCCGCCGTACGCCCCGACGCCGCCATCGGCAGCCGACCGGACGTGCTGCGCGCCGACGTGCCCGCCGTGGGCACCCTCACCGCCCGCGCCGCCGCCCGGATGTACGCCGCGCTCATCGGCGAGGTCGACGGGGTACGCCTGGTCTCCGCCGACCGGCTGCGCCAGCTCGGCGCGGTGGCCGTCCGGGGCGTCGAATGGGTGTTCGGCCAGGAGACGGCGTACGGCCTCGGCTACGCGGTCGACGACGACGGATCGTTCGGCACCGCCGGCAGCGGCGGCAGCCTCGCCTACGCGTACCCGGAACTGGGCCTGACCGTGGCGGCGACCCGCAACCGGCTCGGCGCGAACGACGGCGACCCGATGGAGGGCCTGCGGGCGCTGATCCGCGACACCGTCCGCGCCACGACCTGACCGGCCCGGCAACCCGCTCAGCGACGGGACAACCGGGCCCGCAACCGGCCGGCGGCGTCACCGACCACCGCCGACGTCATCGGCAGCAACGGACTGGACCGCATCACCGCCAGATCCTCCAGCGGGCTCGTCGCCCCATCGAGGAAACGCAGCACCCGCGACGCCGGGTTGCGGTCGAAGAGCCGGTCGAAGAACTCCGGACCACCTACCGCACCGGAATCCCACGCCCGCAACGCCACCGCGTCCATCCACCGGTGCCGCCCCGGGTACGCCGGCCGGGGCACCGGCGGCCGACCGGCCGCGAGCGCGGCGGCGACCTGCCCGGCCTGCCGGTGCATGGCGGAGAAGGTGAACCCGGTCGACGGGCGGGTCGCCCCACCGGCGGTGCCCAGCCGGACCACCCGGGGCGAGGGCCGGGCGTCGAACGGCGCATCGGTCATCGGGATCACCCCGTCCTCCACCTCCCGCACCCGCAGCTCGGCCAGGTCCAACCCGAGCAACCCCGCGTAACCGCGCAACCCGGCGTCGTACCCCGCGTCGTCGAGCACCGTCGGGGAGAACTCGGTGTACTCCACCAGGGCGTACCGGTCGCTGACCGGCAACACGTAGCCGAACGAGACCCCCCGGGCCGGCTGCGGGGTGCGGAAGTCCATCAGCACCGCCCGCCCCGGGTCGAACACCGGCGTCGACGACTCCAACCACCAGCCCCGGAAATGCTGCAACCAGGCCGTCCGACCGGGCCGGCGGGGCGGGCGGGGACGCGAGTCGAGCACCCAACCGGCCCGCACCACCACCCGCCCGTCGGTGTCCCGGACCGTCACCGCCGAGCCGCCGTCGTCGTCGAGCGCCCCCACCGCCGCGTCGAGCCGGATCGCACCGAGCCGCCGCTCCGCCTCGGCGGCCCGCTCGTACACCGGCGCGGAACGCAGCATCGCGTACCGCAACGGGGTCAGCTCCAGCACCCGGGCGGTGGCCGGGGTGGTCACCTCCACCCGCGACCAGCTGGCACTGAGCATCGGCTCCAGGTCACCACCGGGGGCACCCCAGAACGCCCAGGTGCGATCCTGACCGCGCTTGCGCACCGGGTCCACCACGGCCACCCGCAGCCCCGGCAGCTCCTGCCGGGCCAGCGCGGCGAGGACCAGCGACCCGGCCCCGCCACCACCGACGACGGCCAGGTCGACATCGACCGGTACGCGGGAGTTCACCCGGCCACGCTGTCACACCACCGGCCGGCGACGGCACGGACCCCACCCCACCTGCCGGGGCAGCCCGGGTACCGTGCCGCCCCATGAGCCCGTCCGCCAACGCCCTCACCGCCCGCTGGGCGTCCCGACTGGACGACCGGCAGACCGTCCTGTCCGGCGCCGGGGTGTATCCGCTGCTCGCCCTGCTGGCCCGATTCGCGACCGGCCCGGCCCGCGACGAGTTGCAGGCCGTCGCCCCCACCCCGGCCACCCCCGTCGACTCCCCCGGCACCCGGCTGGCAACCGGCTTCTGGTCCCGCGCCGGCCTGCCGCTGGGCCGGCGGTGGCTCGCCGAACTGGACGGCTCGACCCGGGGCGAGCTGACCGGCGACCCGGCGGTCGACCAGCCACGGCTCGACCGGTGGGCACGGGAACGCACCGACGGCCTGGTCGACCGGATGCCGGTCCAGGTCGGGCCGGGCACCGCGCTGGTGCTGGCGAACGCGCTGACCGTGCTGGTCGACTGGGCCACCCCGTTCCGGCCGGACCGCTGCCAGCCGACGACCGGACCGTGGCAGGACCGCCCACTGGCCGGACTGCACCGGCCCGGCGGCGACCCGGCCGCGCTGCGGGTGGCCGACACCCCCGCCGGCCCGATCAGCCTGCTGACCGTCGCCGGGAACGCCGACGTCGACGTGCTGCTCGCCCTCGGCCCGGCCGGGCAGCCGGCCGCCCGGGTGCTCCCGGCCGCCCTCGGCGCGCTCGACCACCCCGCGACCCTGCCCGCACCCGCCGGACCGGGCGTCACCGAGGACACCGTCGAGGGGTACGACGACCGGCCCGAGCTGCTGGTGCGTACCGTCGGCTTCACCGTCACCGGCGACCACGACCTCCTCGACCACGCCGACCTGTTCGGCCTGGTCACCGCCGGACGCGACGGCGACCACTTCCCCGACATCAGCCCTCAGCTGTCGGTGTCCGACGCCCGGCAGAGCGCACGGGCCGAGTTCACCGCCACCGGCTTCCGCGCCGCAGCCGTCACCGCCGCCGCCATGCGGGCCGGTGGCGCACCACCCCGCGCCACCGTCCGCCGACGGCGGGTGCGCTTCGACGTCGACCGGCCGTTCGGTTTCCTCGCCGTGCACCACCCCACCGGCCTGGTGCTGATCGCCGGCTGGGTGACCGACCCGACGGGGGCCTGAGCCGGACCGGCCACCGGCGCTCCCCCGGCGACACGTAGGTTCGGTGCGACCGGACGACCAGCGCCGACGATCGGGGAACCAGCGTGGCGGGCGGACCGCTGCCGGTGGACCCCCGGCACGCGGTGCACACGTGCAGCTGAGCGAGTTGGCGCACCCGCTCGGCCGCCGAATTGCCGTTGAGCGTGCCACCGACATCTGCCACCGTCAGCCGGTGACTGACAATGACGACACGAGCCACAGTCGGCCCGGCACCGACTACCGCACCCTCAACCGGGCCAGCTGGGACGACCGGGCCGCCGCCCACGCCGCCTCGCCGGACTACGCCGTGGACCGCTTCGCCGCCGAACCGGACCACCTCAGTGAGGTGGTCCGGTTCGACCTGCCCCGCCTCGGTGACGTGGCCGGGCTGCGCGGCGTGCACCTGCAGTGCCACATCGGCACCGACACCGTGTCGCTGCACCGGCTCGGCGCGCGGATGACCGGGCTGGACTTCTCCGGTGCTTCCCTCGCGCAGGCCCGGTCGCTGGCCGACCGCACCGGCGCGGCCGTCGACTTCGTCCAGGCCGACGTCTACGACGCGCCCGACGTCCTCGGCACCAGCGGTTTCGACCTGGTGTACACCGGCATCGGCGCGCTGTGCTGGCTGCCGGACATCCGCCGCTGGGCCGGGGTGATCGCCGCCCTGCTGCGTCCCGGCGGGCGGCTGTTCCTGCGCGAGGGACACCCGATGCTGTGGGCCCTCGACGAGACCCGCCCGGACGGCCTGCTGGTGGTCGACCACCCGTACTTCGAGCGCGCCGAGCCGGTGGTCTGGGACGAGGGCGGCACCTACGTGAGCACCGAGGCGACCTTCACGCACAACACCACGCACGAGTGGAACCACGGTCTCGGCGAGGTGGTCACCGCCCTGCTCGACGCCGGGCTGGAGCTGACCATGCTGCGCGAACACGACAGCGCCCCCTGGGACGCGCTGCCGGGGCGGCAGGTCCGCGACGCGCACGGCGAGTGGCGGCTGACCGAACGCCCGTGGCGACTCCCCCAGACCTACACCCTCCAGGCCCGCCGCCGCTGACCGCCGGCCGTCTCCTGCCCCAAGGGTGGGAGACGGCCGGCGACTTCCTCGGGTTGATGCGGTGAAGTCGTGCGCGGTGGGTCACACCCGCTAGAGCATCCTAGGAGGCTGGGTTGTGGGTCGGGGTCAGGTGTCCGCACTGTCCCGGCATTTCCGCCGCTCTGCGGCGCGGGGGAAAACACGTGACGGCAACGAAGATTTCTCATTTTGCCCGGCACGAGGGGCCAACCCTCCTAGTGTTGGGCACACCGGTGCTAGTTACGGAGTTGGCCACCCGAACGACGTCCCACGCAGACAGCGGACGAAAAGTGAGGGAAGACGCGTATGAAGGCACAGAAGGTTCTCGTATCGACGGCGCTCGGCGTGGGACTCGGCACGCTCCTGCTCCCGACGGCCGCACTCGCGGACACCACGGTGTCGCCGGCCTCCACGCCGGTCGGCGGGACGGTGGTGCTCACCGCGACCACCTGCAACCCCAAAGCGGGTGACGTGCTCTTTCACGTCACCGGCCCGGACCGGGACCAGAACGTGCGCTCCACCACCGCCGCCGCAGGTGGCGGACTGAGCGCCGAACTCTTCACCGCCGGCTTCACCCTGGGCACCTACACCGTCGCCGCCACCTGTGGAGACGGCAGCTCCGCCGGCAGCGCCACCTTCGCCGTCACGCCGATCGGCGCGGCACCCGCGGGTGGGGGCGGCGGCGCCGACAACACCGGCCTGCTGGCCGCCGGGGGCGCGCTCGCCGGGGCAGCCGCGCTCGGCGCCACCGTGCTGCTGCGTCGCCGCCGCCGAGCGGTGACCACCGTCGGCTGAGGACGCGACCGCACCCGGCGACCCGGCCGAGACCGGCCCGACCGGCACGGCGACCGCGGTGCCGACGACGAGAACACCATCCCTGGGACGGGTGCCCGCGCCGGTGCGGACCGGTGCGGGCACCCGATCACATCGGACGTCGGGGAGGACGGGCGATGGGCGTACGCGAATGGGCGGTCCGGACCCGTACCGCCGTCACGGCGGTCACGGTCAGCGGTACCGCCGGGATCGCCCTGATCGCCGCCGGCCTGACCATCGGTCCGGTCGGGCCACCCCAGCCGAGCATCGACGTCAGCGGCGGCAACGGCAGCCGCTCCCCGATCCCGGCGCTGCCCCGTTCCACCCCGGTACGCATCGACATCCCGACCATCGGCGTACACGCCGAACTGGTGCCGGTGGCAGGTGACCCGAACGGCACCCTCGAGGTGCCGCCACTGGACCGCCCCACCGTCGCCGGCTGGTACCGGCCCGGGGTCAGCCCCGGCGAGGCGGGCAACGCCGTCGTCGTCGGGCACGTCGACACCCGGGACGGGCCGGCGGTCTTCTTCGACCTCGGGCGGTTGCGCCCCGGCGACACCGTCCGGGTCACCCGCGCCGACGGGCGGGCGGTGAACTTCGCAGTCGACGGGGTCGGTACGTACCCGAAGCGGAGTTTTCCCACCGCGTTGGTCTATGGTCCGGGCGGACCGGGGCCGGCGTTGCGCCTGGTGACCTGCGGAGGGCGGTTCGACGAACGGTCCCGCGACTACTCCGACAACATCGTCGTGCGGGCCACCGCCGTCGGCTGACAGTCGCCCGACCGCACCACTGTCGCGCCGGCCTACTACGGTGGGCCGGCGGACGGGCGGCGAGGCGGAGGTACGCGGTGGAGCGGCGAGCGCTGACGACCCTGCTCGGTCCCCGGCTCCACACCCTGGTCGGCCGGCTGCGCCGACAGGCCGGGGAGACCGCCACCGGCCGCACCCCACGGGTCAACCCCGATGCCGTCGTCGACTGCGCGGTCTATGTCAACGGCCGCCGGGAGACCGGCCGACCGCACTACGCCGACGCGTACGCCCGGGCCCGGCGCAGCCGCAACACGTTCGTCTGGTTGGGTCTGCACGACCCGGGCGCGGCGGTGCTCGCCGCCGTCGGGCAGGTCTTCGGCCTCGACGAGCTGACCGTCGCACAGGCCCTCGCCGACGGGCACCGGCCCACCGTGCAACGACACGGCCCGGTCACCCTGCTGGTGCTGCGCACCGCCGCCTACGTCGCCCAGGGCGAGCTGACCGCGACCTCCGAGGTGGTGGACACCGGTGACGTGATGGTGCTGCTCGGCGACCGGTTCGTGGTCACCGTCCGGCACGGCGCCTCCGGCGCCCTCGCGCCGGTCCGCCATGAGATCCAGGGCCGCCCGTCACTGCTCGCCGAGGGCCCGTGGGCGGTGGCGTACGCGGTGACCGCCCGGATGGTCGACCTCTACCTGGAGGTCGCCGCCCACCTCGAGCAGGACCTGGAACGGGTCGAGGAGAGCGTCTTCGCCCCCGACCGCAACGCCGACATCCAGCAGATCTACCAGCTCAAACGAGAGTTGGTGGAGTTCAAGCGGGCGGTGCTGCCCCTGCAGGAGCCGCTGCGCGCCCTGATCGCCGGCCCGGACGGCGGCCCGCCTGCGGGGCTGCGCCGCTGGTACGTCGACGTGGAGGGCCGGTTGACCCGGGCCGTCGACCGGATCACCTCCTACGACGAGCTGCTCAACTCGATCCTCCAGTCCCGACTGACCCAGCTCGCGGTCGACCAGAACAACGACATGCGCAAGATCGCGGCGTGGGCGGCGATCGCCGCCACCCAGACCGCGGTGGCCGGCGTCTACGGGATGAACTTCGCCCGGATGCCCGAACTGTCCTGGCGGTACGGCTACCCGGCCGCGCTGGCGCTGATGGCGACGGCGGCGTTCACCCTGCACCGGATGTTCCGCCGCTCCGGCTGGCTCTGACCCTGCCGGCCGGTTCTGACCCTGCGGCCGGGGCGACTCCGCCCCATCGCGCCGAATGTCCGTTTCGACCCCGCACGGGGTCGGTCGGGGCGGCGGCGGTGTCGTCCCGTGGGCGGACGGCGGCGCGGTCCACCGGCCACTCGTCCAGGCGGCCCCGGTTGGGGCGGTGATCCTGGGGACGGGTGCCCGCCGCCGGTGTCCGATTCCGCCGCCGGGCGGTGGTGTGGTGACCACCGGCGCGTCCGGTTCCGGGCCCGGTGTCCCGTGGCCGGGGCCACCCCCACGGCGGAATCGCCGCCGGGGCCGCGGCGTTGTACCTGGCATACCACCGCCACTCTCCCGCCCCCGGGAGACGGCCCCCGGAACCCCGACCACGGAATGCGGTCCCCACCGGGTTGGTTACACCCCCTCGGACACCCGAAGCAGGTCCCCCCGACCGCCGGGCCATCCCCCCTTACCCCCGCAGGCC